>CAZCYS010000062.1:0-7659 GCA_964502825.1 uncultured Hydromonas sp.
ACGTGTTCACGATATGCTTGTAACATGGTATCTTCCTTTGAAAATATCGATAAAAAAGCCCAATAAAACCAGAGAAACAGAGTGCACTTGGGATAATCACTCAGCGGATGATCATTGAGAACCGATGGTATTTTAGCATCAAATACCCTACATCAAACTGACCAAAAATCAGACGACGATCCGATTATTCATTGAGTTCGCCTTGATTGAATGAGAGTTTATCCGATTTTCTCACTCTTGTGTCTTATATATGACTTAAAATACCCAAATAATCGTATGAGTCGTAAACCGTTGACCAGATTGTCGCGCCAAATCGGTACACATCGGTTAAACTAATAGATAACTGTCATCACGATTATTCGATTGTTGGCACTTGTTGATACGTATAGTGGGTACTGATTGCCACTTATGAACGACACAACGATTCGATTCACCCATCTGCAACCCAAAGAGTTTAAATATGAATCAAAATACCCCAACCAACAGCAAAAAATCCAGCACGCAAACTGTATTCAATGATGTGCCACACCTCGCTCAATGGACCGGTGCAGCGGTTAGCGCCCTGCTGGTTTGGCTATTACTCAGCAGCGGAACGACTTTGAATCAACCGATTCCAAGCGGCAAGCCCGCCGCTACCGTTCCCACATCCGCACCGGCTGAAAAACCCAAAGCCGCCGTTGCGCTTGCCGCCATGAATTTAACCGCATCCAATGCGCAAAATCACTTCACGATCAGCGGCAGCGTCCCGAGCGAAGCAATCAAAATGAGTATTGACAACGAATTGCGTGCCACATTCGGCGATGGTCACTACACCAACAACCTCACCGTCAATGACCAAATCAAACCGGCCAAATGGCTGGATCATCTCAAAGGCTTTTTTGGCTTTTTCAAATTACCCGGCGCTGAATTGACTGCAAACGGCGACATCTTGACACTCTCCGGCACCGCCATTTCACTCAAAAACAACTTGATCGAATTCGTTGGCGATGGCACCACCGTCAAGGCTTTGGACATTGCCAGCAATGTCAAAACCGCCAACAGCAACGCGCTCTCTGCAATGGACAGCTTATCGGCCAACTCCGACGCGCAAGCGATTTTGAACGCCATGAATATGCAGATCATCAACTTTGCCAGCGGTTCGAGCCAAATTCCGGCGGAAAATCAAGCCATCTTGAAAAAAGCCGCAGTCTTGCTCAAGGATAAAAAAGTCGCTTTTGAGGTCTCCGGTCACGCCGACAATGTGGGCAACGAAGCCAACAATCTAAAGCTATCCGAACAGCGTGCCAAAGCAGTACGCGATTTCTTGGTCAAACAAGAGGTTCCGGCTGAATTGATCAGCGCTAAAGGCTACGGCTCATCCGTACCGGTGGCGAGCAACGACACCGAAACAGGCCGTCTGAAAAACCGCCGCATCGAATATCGCTTAAACAAATAAGTTTCAAAACACGCAAGGCCAACACGTTTTAAAAAAACAGTTTAAAATGTGCGCACTTGAAAAAACCATTTTTTGCTTCATATGGCTGTTGTCATTATGAAAAACGCTTTGCGGACTTCATTGCACCTACATAACAGCCATTTAATAACATTCATTTAAATTGAACACAAGGACGAAACCATGAGCTCACTCAAACAAGTTACCGACGCTACTTTTGAAAGCGATGTTTTGCAATCTTCCGTACCTGTATTGGTCGATTTTTGGGCGGCATGGTGCGGCCCTTGTAAAATGATCGCTCCGATTCTGGACGAATTGGCTGCAGACTACGAAGGCAAAGTGAGCATCGTTAAAGTCAACGTCGATGAAAACCAAGAATCTCCGGCCAAATTCGGCATTCGCGGCATTCCAACCTTGTTGCTGTTTAAAAACGGCACATTGATGGGCACCAAAGTCGGCGCCGCCAGCAAATCCCAATTGGCCGCCTTCATCGACAGCCACATCTAATTTCCACCCTGCACGATGCCGATTTGACAAACAAGGCTCAAATCGGCATAATCCGCCCCATCGATTTATAGATCTCAATTTATAAAGCAAGACTTCTCAGGCAACGGATCACATCACATCGAGTACACGGTTCTTCGCAATTGATCACACAATTGCAGCAAACACGTCCCGATAATCTTTCGCCAGCTCATTCCGATACAACACCTACTATTAGAACCGCTTAACTCCCTGCGCATCGGCTCATGCTTGGCCTCGCTGAATCATTCGCGTCATTCTTTTCTACCTCCAAAGACCCAACACTACTATGCACTTAAACGAACTCAAATCATTACCCATCAAAGCACTGGTTGATAACGCTCTGGAACTGGGCATCGAAAATGCCAGCCGCCTGCGCAAGCAAGAGCTCATGTTCGCCATCCTCAAACGCCACGCGAAATCCGGTGAAGCGGTATTTGGTGACGGGACGTTGGAAGTATTACCGGATGGTTTTGGCTTCTTACGCTCGCCCGACACCTCCTATTTAGCCAGCACCGACGATATTTACATCTCTCCGGCGCAGATTCGCCGTTTCAATCTGCACACCGGTGACACCATTGAGGGCGAGGTGCGCACACCGAAGGACAATGAACGCTATTTTGCCTTGGTCAAAGTGGATAAAGTGAATGGCTTGCCACCGGAACACACCAAACACCGCATCATGTTTGAAAACCTGACGGCGATTCACCCGAACAAACTCTTGCCCTTGGAGCGCGACATCCGCGCTGAAGAAAACATCACTGGCCGAATTATTGACCTGATCGCACCGATTGGCTTGGGACAGCGTGGTCTGATCGTCGCACAACCCAAATCGGGTAAAACCGTGATGCTGCAAAACATTGCCCACGCCATTACCGCCAACCGCCCGGACATCAATTTATTTGTCCTGCTGATTGACGAACGCCCGGAAGAAGTGACCGAAATGGAGCGCTCGGTCAAAGGTGAGGTAGTCGCCTCCACCTTTGATGAGCCGGCCACGCGTCACGTACAAGTAGCCGAGATGGTGATTGAAAAAGCCAAACGTCTGGCCGAAACAGGCAGAGACGTGGTGATTTTGCTCGACTCCATCACCCGACTGGCACGTGCGTATAACAACGTCATCCCTTCATCCGGCAAAGTATTGACCGGCGGTGTGGATGCCAACGCCTTGCAACGTCCAAAACGATTCTTCGGCGCCGCGCGCAATATCGAAGAAGGTGGCTCCTTGACCATCATCGCCACCGCATTGATTGACACCGGCTCACGCATGGACGACGTAATTTTTGAGGAATTCAAAGGTACGGGCAATATGGAATTGCTGCTCGATCGCAAGATGTCCGAAAAACGCGTTTACCCGACCATTTCTCTGAACCGCTCCGGCACACGCCGCGAAGAATTGTTGCTCAAACCGGACGTGCTGCAAAAAGTCTGGATCCTGCGCAAATTCCTGTACGAGATGGACGACATCGCCGCGATGGAGTTTATTTTGGATAAAATGCGCCAGACCAAAAATAATGCAGAATTTTTCGATATGATGATGCGCAGTGGCAAGTAAGCAAGCAAATTTCTAAATAAAATACTTTAAATAGTCAGTCTAATTGATTGTTTTTAATTAGATTTAGACTATTTCAAAGTAAAACCGAACGTTTAACTTTACAAATATTCACAAACGTTCGGTCATATTTGTTTTACAATCGCGCCATTTTCCGTCTGCCCGTTCCCGTTAACGGCAGTGTTTTTTATAGAATTCAACACACTAATCGGTGCAATAACAAGCGATTAGATTACATTGTTGAGGCATTTCATTATGACCAAACAAGACCGTTCAACGGTGCTGATTATTGAGCAAAACCAAACCAAAATGGTGCGAGTGAACGCCAAATTGCTGCGCTACATCAAACCCACCATTATTGGTTTGAGTATCACCACACTGGCGCTCGGCGCCGGTTTTGCCACCCTGCTGTACAAGCACCACAACACCACACAACAAAACGCACAACTGCAACAGCAAGTCACCGATTTACAAAACTTCACCTCAGCCGAGGTCAATGCCAAATTGACCGAACTGAAAAAATCGGAAAAAGCCGTTTTAGAACTGCAAAATTATTTGCAAGAGCGCGGCGCATACACCGTCCCTGCGAAAAAAGGAGAAGAGCTGGGAAAGCCGAATGATGCGGCGGGTGGTCCTGTCGTATTGAAAGTCTCTGCACCGGTGCCATTCATGGGCAGCTATGCGCAAGACACACAAAATTTATTGGCGGCACTCAAAGCCACCCCACTCGGCGCACCAGTGCCTACGGAAATCAGCTCCACCTTTGGCTCGCGTGCGAATCCATTCTCCGGAGCCGGAGCAGAAGCACACTCTGGCTTAGACTTTCGCGGTCAAACTGGCGATCCGGTTGCCGCAACCGCCAGCGGCGTGGTGAACTTTGCCGGTGTACAAAACGGCTATGGCAAGGTCGTGCGCATCAGTTTGAAAAGCGGTTACGAAATTCTCTTTGCACACTTATCTGAAATTGATGTGAAAAATGGCCAAACGGTTAATTCTGGCGACATCATCGGTAAACTCGGTTCAACCGGCCGCTCCACCGGCCCACATTTGCACTATGAAGTTCGTAAAAACGGTATGCCGATTGATCCGGAACAATTCTTAACCCTTGCAACGCAATAAATTACGTAACAATCACGTAGCGATCACGCATCATCCAAACATCATGTTCAACAATAAAAAAACAGCAGACTTGAATATCAGCAATGCCAACATCAGCACCCTTATCGGCGAGGGTTGTCGCATTGAAGGCAACATCAGTGCAAAAGACTCCATCAAAATTGACGGTGAAATTCAAGGCAATTTGAACATCGAAGGCAGCGTCATCATTGGCGAAAAAAGTCATGTCAAAGGCGATATACACTGCACCGACTTGATTGTGTTTGGTCGTTTGGATGGCAACATTCATGCGCACCAATTGCAGTTAAAGCAAACCGCGCAGATTTATGGCAATATCGAAGCGCACATCCTGCAAGTGGAGCCCGGTGCGGTCTATCAAGGCACAGTCGCCATGCAAACGCCATCGGCCAACGCGAAATCCGCATAAAACCTGAGTTCATTCAAGCCACTACCTCGCCACAACCGCATGAGCGCGTTGTCAAAAAGCGACTTTCACCGTATAATGCCGAATGCTTTACCACATCCGTATAGACGCGAATTTCATGGGCTTTTTCTTATGAGATCATGTCTGAGAACCGATGTGGTGTTTGTTTTTGAATCATGAGGAATACAGGACATGCCGATTTACGCCTATCGATGCCAGCAATGCGGTCATCAACAAGACGTTTTGCAAAAACTGAGCGATCCGATTTTGACGACCTGCCCTGCCTGTTCACAAGAAACGTTTAACAAACAAATCACCGCCGCAGGCTTTCAGCTCAAAGGCTCCGGCTGGTACACCACCGATTTCGCGGGCACTTGTCCGGCGGTGAATGAAGCCAAAGCCAACGATACACCGCCACCGGCGTGTGCCAGCAGCTGTACCGCTCACTAAAAAATAAGAGCAGCAATAAAAAGCATCATCAACCCCGATTGAACACATAATGAAATTTGACTTAAGCAGTGCAAAAATCCGCAAATATCTGGTCACAGGCGTTCTGGTCTGGGTTCCGGTCATCATCACCATTGCCGTCATCGCATGGGGGATGGGCATTTTGCAAGGGATTTTCGCCAGCGTGATTGATGCGATTGCCGCATTTTTACCCACCGCATTGGCCGATGAGTTTTCCAAAGTTAAAGACATTCCCGGCCTTGGCGTGATTTTGGTCGTTCTGCTGCTGTTTTTCACCGGCATGATGGCGGCCAACTTCCTCGGACAATGGTTTTTGCGCGTCATGGATTCGGGGCTGTCTCGCATTCCCATCATCAAAAGCGTCTACGGCAGCGTCAAGCAAGTCTCCGACACTCTATTCTCGAGCAGCGGACAAGCGTTTCGCAAAGCACTTTTGGTACAATATCCGCGCGCAGGCGTTTGGACGGTGGCCTTTCAAACCGGTACACCGTCGGGCGAGGTCGGTAGTCATCTGCCGGAAGAATGCGTGAGCGTCTATGTACCGACGACACCGAACCCAACATCCGGTTTTTTCCTCATCATGAAGCGTTCGGAAGTGATCGAATTGAGCATGAGCGTGGACGAAGCCCTCAAATACATCATCTCGATGGGCGTGGTTGATCCGAATGAAAAATCGCCCGGCAAAAAAGCCAACGCCAAAAATGCCGAGATGATTCAAGAACAACTCAAGGATTTGGCACAACTGGACGAAACAAATGAAAGTCGAGCACCGAATACCTCAACCTCTGAGCAAAGTAAAACCGATCATTGATGGCGAATGATTTGATGCAACACCAAAACACCCAGCAACCCTTTATTTTTGAACGTATAGAAAGACATTCAGTATGAGCATGCGCAGTCATTTTTGTGGTCAATTGACCCGTGAAAACGTTGGACAAACCGTTACTTTAGGCGGCTGGATTAACCGTCGTCGCGACCACGGTGGCGTGATTTTCCTCGACGTCCGTGATAAAGAAGGCTTGGTTCAGGTCGTGTGCAATCCGGATGATGCCGCGATGTTTGAATTGGCTTCGTCTTTGCGCAACGAATTTTGCGTCAAAATCACCGGCCATGTGGTGGCACGCGATGCCGCTTTGGTGAACGCAAAACTGCCGACAGGCGAAATCGAAGTCGTCTGCGACGCACTCGAAATCCTCAACCCATCGGTGACGCCGCCGTTCCAATTGGACGAAGAAAACCTGTCGGAAACCACCCGCCTGACGCACCGCGTACTTGATCTGCGTCGTCCGCAAATGCAGCACAATATGAAACTGCGCTATCGCACCGCGATGGCAATTCGCAAATTCTTGGACGCGAACGACTTCATCGACATCGAAACGCCGATGCTGACCAAATCCACGCCCGAAGGCGCGCGCGACTACCTCGTACCCTCACGCGTACACGACGGTCAGTTTTTCGCCCTGCCGCAATCACCGCAATTGTTCAAACAGATGCTGATGATCGCGGGTTACGATCGTTACTACCAAATCGTCAAATGTTTCCGTGACGAAGATTTACGTGCGGATCGCCAACCCGAATTCACCCAAGTGGATATTGAAACCTCATTCATGAGCGAACAAGACATCCGCGGGTTGTTTGAGAACATGATTCGCGGCGTGTTCAAAGAGGTATTGAACGTTGAGTTGGCCAATCCGTTTCCGACCATGACCTACGCCGATGCAATGCATTTGTACGGCTCGGACAAACCGGATTTGCGCGTACCGTTGCAATTCACTGAGTTGACCGACGTGATGAAAACCGTTGAGTTCAAAGTATTCAATTCGGCTGCAAACCTCGAAGACGGCCGCGTGGTGGCACTGCGCGTACCGAATGGCGCGGAAATCTCACGCTCGGAAATCGACGCCTACACCCAGTTCGTTGGTATCTATGGCGCGAAAGGTCTGGCCTACATCAAGGTCAATGACGTCGCCGCCGGTCGTGACGGCCTGCAATCGCCGATCGTGAAAAACATCGGTGATGAGGCTTTGAAAGCGATTTTGGAGCGCACCGGCGCGCAAAACGGCGATATCATCTTCTTTGGTGCAGACCGCGCCAAAGTGGTGAACGACGCGATTGGCGCATTGCGCATCAAAATCGGCCACGAAA
>CAZCYS010000063.1:0-7595 GCA_964502825.1 uncultured Hydromonas sp.
CCGCTGTACCATATTTTCGGCTTCACCGCCGGCGCGATGTACTGTATGCACATCGGTGGCCAAGCGCTACTGATCGCCAATGCACGCGACATCCACGCCATGATTGGCGATTTGCACAAACACAGCGTGCATGTCTTCCCTGCGGTGAACACCCTGTTCAATGCCTTGCTGCACCACCCTGAATTCAAAAAAATCGATTTCTCCAAATTGCGCGTCGCCTTGGGTGGCGGCATGTCGGTACAACGCTCCGTCGCCGAAGAATTCTACGCGCAAACCGGAAAACCGATTATCGAAGCCTACGGCCTGTCCGAAACCAGTCCGGGCGCATTGTTCAATCCTGTAACCGCGACGCAATACACCGGCTACACCGGATTGGCCTTGCCATCCACCGACATCGCGATTCTGGACGACGATGGCAACGAAGTGCCACTCGGCCAGACCGGCGAAATCTGTATTCGCGGCCCGCAAGTGATGGCCGGCTACTGGCAACGCCCCGATGAAACGGAGAAAGTCATGACCGCTGACGGCTATTTCCGCTCCGGTGACATCGGCGTGATGAACGAGCAAGGCTATGTCAAACTGGTGGATCGCAAAAAAGACATGATTCTCGTCTCCGGCTTTAACGTCTATCCGAACGAAGTCGAAGACGTCGCCGTGGCTTACCCGAAAGTCCTCGAAGCCGCCGCCGTCGCCATCCCGCACGAGCACTCCGGCGAAGCAGTCAAACTGTTCATCGTCAAAAAAGACGACAGCCTGACCGCAGAAGAGTTGCAAAACTACCTCAAAGAACACCTGACCGGCTACAAACGCCCGAAAGTGATCGAATTCCGCACCGACCTGCCGAAATCCAACGTCGGCAAAATCCTGCGCAAAGAATTGCGCGGACAATAATCCAATAAAAACTCTCCACAGCAGACCAGCCGCCCATGTGTTCGCACATGGGCGGTTTTGGTTTTTAAGGAAGCACTGAACAACCCAAACCAGTCTGCGCTTCCTTAACGGCATGGTACAATGCAGGTTCATGTCCACCAGACAATCGCTGGCGTTGATTGGCAACAATCGCGCGGGAGGAAAGTCCGGACTCCACAGAGCACAATAGCGGCTAACAGCCGTCCGCCGAAAGCCCTCGGGTATAAGGCGAGGAATAGGGCCACAGAGACGAGCGTATTAAGTTACGGTGAAACGCGGTAACCTCTATTGGGAGCAACATCAAATAGGCACGCATTGAAGCGGCTCGCTGAGCGTGCGGGTAGATGGCTAAAGTGGTGCGGTAACGCATCATGTAGAGGAATGATTGTCGTGGGGCGACCCATTACAGAATCCGGCTTATCGGTGGGCTTGAATGATTCAGTCGGGTGTGCAAACGCAGGTTTGCACACCTTTTTCTATCTGCGTCAGTGTCAATGGGGGCATCATGACGCACAAAAACATCTACGATCTCGGCGGCGAGCAATACGGCTTTACCCGCTCGGCGGACCCGTATTTAACTGCCAAAATCTTCGATCTGCTCCACCCCCATTCGAGCGGTATGCACTTGGACATCGGCTGCGGCACAGGCAACTACACGATGGCGCTGGCTGCCAAAGGCTTGAACTTCACCGGCATCGATCCCTCCGAGAAAATGCTCGATGTCGCCCGTGCCAAAGCCCCAGATATCCCGTGGCGGGTCGGCAGCGCCGAAAACATCCCAGCCGACAATGACACGTTTGACAATATCATTGCCACCCTGACGCTGCATCACTGGGACAACCTCGATGCCGCGTTCGCGGAAATACATCGCGTGCTCAAAACCCAGGGCAAAATCGTCATTTACACCTCATGCCCGAGCCAAATGCAGCACTATTGGCTCAACCACTATTTCCCCGATATGCTGGCGCATTCCATCGCACGCATGCCCTCGCTCACTCAAGTGCGCGCTGCGCTGAACCAAGCGCAATTGACCGTCGTGCATAGCGAACCGTATTGGGTTAGCCGCGACGTACAGGACCGCTTTCTGTACGCGGGCAAGGAGCGTCCCGAGTTGTATTTCAATGAGCAATATCGAAAAGGCATTTCGTCCTTTAACGCATTGGCCAATCAAACGGAAATTAAGGCGGGTTTGCAGGCATTAAAAAACGATCTTGAAACACAGCGTTTTGACGCCATCAAACGCCAATACGACGCATCCGTCGGGGATTACACCTTTTTGGTGGCGCAAAAGCAGCGCTGAATCACACTTCCCCGTTCAATGCCTGCGCAGCGTGCAAGGTGTCTGCCGCACTGCCAACAAAGCAAATTTCGTCGCCTTCACGCAAAATCGGATCGGCCGCCAAATCCAGCCCTTCCAAACCGCGCACAATGTGTTTGACCTGCACCCGCCACGGCTCCAGCGGCAGACTACTGAGCGGTTGATCGAGCCACAGGCTGTCGTCGGATAACCGAGTGACAAAGGTTTCGCCCTCGACGAGGCCTTTTTTGCCTTTGCCGTCCTTTTTCATGATCGCTTCAGGCGTCGCGCTGGTGGTACCAAACGGATCGGATTCTTCGTCAAAATGTTGGCGCAGCAGATCGTAGCGTCCGCGTCGTTGTTCGGCGATGAAGCTGAGCACTTCGCTCGGCGATTTACCCAGCGTGATCAGGGTCTGCGTGGCCAAAACCAAGCTGCCTTCGAGAATCTCGGGTACAACGGCGACCGCACCGGCTTGTTGCAATTGTTCCAAATACGCATCATCCAACGTACGCACGATGACCGGCACATCGGGGTTAAGCTCGCGCATGTGGTGCAATACATGCAATGCCGCGCGTGGTTCAATATGGGTGACGACCACGGCACGCGCACGGCTGGCGCCGGCAGCTGCGAGCGACTCCTTGCGCACGATGTCGCCGTAAACCACATCATGACCTTTGAGCACGCCTTTTTGCACACGCTCAGGATCGCTGTCAATGCCAATATAAGCGGTGTTTTGCTCGCGTAATAACCGCGCCAGACTGCGCCCGCTGCGTCCAAAACCGCCAATAATCACATGGTCGTGCGCATCAATGCTGTGTTTGGCAATATCGGTCAATTGCAGCGATTGCAGCAACCATTCGCTGCGAGTGAAGCGAAACACGATTTTATCGGCATATTGGATGATGAACGGCGTGAGGAACATCGACAGGATAATCGCTGCCAGCACCCATTGCGCGACCTCGGGGTTGAGCAAACCATTATTAATTTCCAGACTCAACAACACCAAACCGAATTCACCCGCCGGCGCCAAAGCCAAACCGGTGCGAATGGCCGTGCCGGTCGTACTACCGAACCAATAAGCCAAAGACGCGACAATGGCAAATTTCGCCAACAAAAACAAAACCAAAACCAGCAAAATCGCCAGCCAATTCGCCAACACCACCGAGACATCCAACTGCATGCCCATGGCAATAAAAAACAAGCCGAGCAAAATATCCTTAAACGGCAGAATATCCTCCTCGACCTGCATTTTGTACTCGGTCTCGGAAATCAGCATACCGGCAATGAACGCCCCCAAAGCCAACGACAGTCCCGCCATTTCAGTCAGCAAGGCAAAACCCAACGTCATCAAAAACAGATTGAGCATGAACAGCTCGCTGGAGCGGCGACGCGCCACGATCGTCAACCATGCATGCATCGGCTTTTGTCCCAAACCGAGCAACAGGGCAAGTACCACCACGGTTTTCAGCAGTCCGACCACCACCTGACCATAGACCGCGCCGCCGGGCTGCGCCAACGCGGGAATCAAAATCAGCAGCGGTACAACCGCCAAATCCTGAAACAGCAGCACGCCAAAAATATTGCGTCCATGCGGCGTATCCAGCTCCAGCCGCTCGGTCAGCAACTTCATCACGATCGCCGTAGACGACATGGCGAGCACGCCACCAAGCGCGAACCAGCTCGCGCCGGACATATCCAAATTGGCCGGCAAGACATAATTCATCAACAAGCCCAAGGCCGCACACACCAGCATACTGCCCACAACCTGCGCCGTACCCAGCCCAAGCACCACTTTACGCATGGATTTGAGTTTGGGCAGGGAAAACTCCAAACCGATGGTAAACATCAAAAACACGATACCCAGTTCGGAAAAATGCCGCACAGCTTCACGGTCGGGCAAAAATCTCAGCACATAAGGGTCAATCAACACACCAACCGTCAAATACCCCAAAATCGGCGGTAAATGAAGGAAACGAAACACGACCACTGCCGCCACGACAATGGACAAAAACAAAACGATCAGCGGCAAACCCTGCATGAGAACCCAATAGAAAATGAAAAACCAGCTCAAGCGCAATGCCGCAGAATCAAGCACTTGCATTGTGAGCGTGGGATAAAAACGTTATACTTCAGGAAGCGCGGAATAACCCCTTCCGTCTCCTTTGATAATAACAAAATTAACCCTCTTTTGAGCGAGAATATGCAGCAACACGAAATATTGGACGCCGCCCGCGAAGTATTGCACCTCGAAGCCACCGCGCTGATCGATCAAGCCGCGCATTTGGATGAGTCATTCATCCACGCGATTGAGCTGATCTTGCATTGCAAAGGCCGCGTGGTGGTCTCCGGCATGGGCAAATCCGGCCACATCGCACGCAAAATTGCCGCAACCTTGGCCTCGACCGGAACGCCGGCATTTTTCGTTCACCCGGGCGAAGCGAGCCACGGCGATCTCGGAATGATTACGCCGGATGATGTGGTATTGGCTCTATCGAATTCGGGAAAAAGCGACGAACTACTGGCCATTTTACCCATCGTCAAGCGCTCGGGTACCAAGCTCATCACCATGACCGGCAATATGGATTCGGAAATGGCCAAGCTTGCCGACGCACATTTACATGTGTACATCAAGCGCGAAGCTTGTCCGCTCAACCTCGCACCGACCGCGAGCACCACTGCCGCTTTGGCCTTGGGCGACGCATTGGCGGTGGTATTGTTGCGCATCCGTGGTTTTAACGAAGAGGACTTTGCCCGCTCGCATCCGGGCGGCACATTGGGTAAGCGATTGCTCACTTATGTGCGCGATGTCATGCGCACCGGCGAGCAGATTCCTTCGGTATCAACCGGCGCGAGTCTGATTGACGCCTTGGCGGAAATTACCCGTAAAAATCTGGGCATGACCGCCATCGTCGATGCGGACAACCATGTTTTAGGGGTGTTGACCGACGGCGATATTCGTCGCCTGCTGGAAAAAGGCGTGGATGTGCGTGGTCTGACTGTGAACGAAGTGATGTCAAAAACGCCGTACACCATCAGCGCAGATGTGCTCGCCGTGTCGGCGGTTGAGTTGCTCCAGCGCCACCACATTAACCAGATTTTGGTGGTCAATGCCGACCATCAACTCACCGGCGCGCTGAACGTGCACGACCTGTTCGCCGCCAAAGTCATGTAAACATGATACGGAAACGGAAGGTAAATGGACTAAACTGTATTTGCCTTCATTAAATTAAATGAATGCCATTTTAATCGGACGCCCTATGACTGATCGCTCCAGTTTTGCCCTGACCAACGATGCACTGTACCGACCCGTCGGCGCGATGCCGAATGACGACGTGATCGCACGGGCGGCGCGTGTGCGTTTGCTGATTTTGGACGTTGATGGCGTGCTGACCACCGGCTATTTGGACTACGACGACGCGGGCGAAGCGACCAAGTCATTTTATGTACAGGACGGCTTGGGGCTGCAATTGTTGCGTCAACAGGGCATTGTTCTGGCGATTATCAGCGGACGTGATTCCAAAGTCACAGCGGCGCGGGCGGCGGATCTGAAAATCCACCACGTCCTACAAGGCGCTCAAGACAAGGGCGCGGCTCTGGCGCAATTACTCGATACCGTCGGCATCACCGCCGATGAGTGCGCCTACATCGGCGACGACGTGATTGATTTGCCGATTTTGCGCACCGTCGGCTTCGCCGTGAGCGTGCCAAACGGACACTTTCTCGCCCGCACGGCGGCGCATTGGGTCACCGCGCAGAGCGGCGGCGCAGGCGCAGTGCGTGAGCTGTCCGAGTTGATTTTATACGCGCAGGACAAACTGCTGCCCGCGTATGCAGCGTATTTGGCTCTGCCGAGCGCGGACAAGCCGACATTGGAGATTGTCTGATGGCTCCCTCCCGTTACAATGGTTGGCGTTATTGGCGTCGATTCAATCTACCGAACCTCATCTATCTGCTGCTGTTGATCGCAATCATGGCGCTGAGTTACTGGTATGTGCGCAAGGACACCAATCAGCAAAGCGAACCGGTCGCCAAGCCGACCGA
This sequence comes from uncultured Hydromonas sp., assembly GCA_964502825.1. Classification (GTDB taxonomy): domain Bacteria; phylum Pseudomonadota; class Gammaproteobacteria; order Burkholderiales; family Burkholderiaceae; genus CTSOIL-112. Next base: position 6,251 of record CAZCYS010000063.1, read on the forward strand.
TCGCATGGATGGTTTTGCCGAGCAGGCGGAATTGACCCAGACCAGTAAAGACGGCTCGCTGTTGTACCACGCGTCCATGACAGGCATAGAACATTTCGGTAACGACGACATCAAAGGCAAAACCGTGTATTTGATTACCACCAGCGACAAACAGCCGCGCGTGACGGTCAAAGCCGACCAAGCCGTCTGGCGCAGTCAAGCGCAGACGGTCGATTTAACCGGGCAAGTCGTGCTCACGCGCGAAGCCGAGCCGAACAACACCGACAGCCGCACGATGATACTCACCACCGATGCCATGACGGTGGATATGGCGCGCGGCTTGGCCAGCAGCAACGAAGCATTCACCATGAAGCAAGGCGACAGCGTGCTCACCGGCAAGCGTTTTCGCTACGATTACCAATTGCGCGATTTGAGTATGGGCGGGCCGGACGGCGGACGCATCAAGGCGCAAATACTGAATAAACCTAAGTGAACGGTAGCGCAGACGACCAGACCACCGCCGCAGACACGCTCATAGAACACAGGACACAGGACACAGCCATGCAACGTTTTTTAAACCTTTTCTCGCGACACCGACCGTCACGCCAGCCGCAACTGCTGCTGTTGACGTTGACCTTATTCTTGAGCGCACCGATCAGCCTGAGTCATGCGCAATCGGCCGCACTCAATGATCGTGGTCAACCGATTAATATCGAGGCCGATGCCGTGACCTACAGCGATGTGACGCAGACCAGCGTATTCTCCGGCCACGTGATTTTGACCCAAGGCTCAATGCAAATTCAGGCGAACACGGTTGAAGTCGTGATTGATCCGCAAGGTTATCAATACGCCACGGCTAAAGGCGGCGCGAATGGCTTGGCGCGGTTTCGCCAGCAACGCGACGGCGCGAGCGACTGGATGGAAGGGCAAGCCGAAAACCTGTTGTACGATGGAAAGACCAACGTCATCAGCTTGGCCAAACGCGCACAGGTACGCCGCGTTGATAGCAAAGGACAATTACTCGATCAAATTCGCGGCGAGGAGCTGACTTACAACCAGCTCACCGAAGTGTTTGAGTCGAACGTCAACCGCAAAGGTCGCACCCACGTCATCATCACCCCACGCTCACAAGATGCGCGAGGTGGCCAATGAACGCCGCCACGCCCGTTAATCCATTGACACATCCGCGCTCCGAGCTGGCCGCCGCGCACCTGCAAAAACGCTACGGCAAACGCACGGTGGTCAAGGACGTCTCGTTCTGCGTACGCAGCGGCGAAGTGGTGGGTCTGCTCGGGCCGAACGGTGCGGGCAAAACCACCTGTTTTTACATGGTGGTGGGCTTGGTCGGCGCCGACAAAGGCGACGT
>CAZCYS010000064.1:0-3410 GCA_964502825.1 uncultured Hydromonas sp.
CGTCACCATAAACGCCCGTACTCGCACCCATGCTCCCGTCAATAGCGGTCACGCGCGTGGTCATCAGCGCATGAACGTTTGCCGGAGCCGCCCAATCGGGTAACAGCGCATGGCGCACACGCGTGTGCCAACTATTCATCGTTCAAAACCTCCATCTCCATGTCCGGCTCGGGCAGTGGCAGATGCGCCACGCCCATCGCGGCGAGCAAATCCACCATGTCCTCGGCCAGCGGGCATTGCCAGCTCATGTATTCGCCGCTGCGCGGGTGAATCAGCCCGAGCTGATAGGCGTGCAGTGCTTGGCGTTTAAAGTCCAATTCGCCCGCCGCACCTTTGAGAATACTGCTGCGTGCGCCACGCTTTTCACCGTACAACGGGTCGCCGACCAACGGATGGCCGATGTGCTGCATATGTACGCGGATTTGGTGCGTGCGTCCGGTGTCGAGTTGACACACCACGATGGAGTAGGATTTTTGCAGGTATTGCCAAAAACCGAGGCTTTGGTAATGCGTGCGCGCGGGTTTACCGCTTTGTCCGACCAGCACGGCCATTTTCAGCCGATCTTGCGGATTGCGACCGATGCCCGCGTCCACTGTACCGAATGCATCCAGTTCACCCTGCACAATGGCGAGATAGCGACGCTTCACTGTACGCTCTTGCAACTGGCGCACGAGTTCGGTCTGCGCTTGCACGGTTTTCGCCACGACCATCAGGCCGGAGGTTTCTTTGTCCAAACGATGCACGATGCCCGCGCGCGGTACTTGTGAGATGTTTGGGTAAGCGAACAGCAGACCGTTGAGCAAAGTGCCTTCCCAATTGCCGCTACCCGGATGCACCACCAGTCCTGCGGGTTTATTGATGACCAAGATATCGTCGTCCTCATACACCACATCCAGCGGGATTTCCTGCGCGGTGTAGGCTTTCATCTCATCCGAGGCCTGCGGTTGCACATTCAGTACATCATGTGTGTATACAATCCGCCGCGGAGACAATTCCACCGCGCCATTGCAGCTCACTTGCCCGTCTTTGAGCCATTTTTGCAGGCGCGAGCGGGAAAACTCGGGCAACATCAGCGCCAATGCGGCGTCCAAACGCTTGCCGCTGGCCGAATCGTCTACGGTGAGGGTGATAGGATCCAAATTGAGAGAAATGGCGGGATTTAATGCCACATCCTCATCCCATGCGCTATAATCGTCTCCCAAGTCGTTGTTCAACTCGTTATACTGCGTGTCTACCAGTTTACCTACAGAAGGTTTTGTCATGATCTTAACTATCCAAAAAAATTCGATGTGGTCATTTACGCGCCTGTTGGCTTTGTTTGCACTCGCCTTTAGCCTGTTGACCGGTTGCGCCACCAAGGAGAAAAACGAATTCGCCGGCTGGAGCGTGGATCGACTCTATGCAGAGGGGCGCGACCAAATGATTGCGGGTGATTATACCCGTGCCGCGCAAGTCTTAGAAGCAACGATTGCACAATATCCATTCTCGGCACAGGCGACCCAAGCGCAATTGGAGCTGCCGTATGTGTACTGGAAAGATGAAAACAAGACCAAAGCACTCGCTGCGGCGGATCGTTTCATCACCTTGAACGGCTCGCATCCGAAGCTGGACTATATGTATTACCTCAAAGGCATCATCAATTACAACCAAAACACCGGTTTTCTCAAAGCCTTGATTACCAAAGATGTCAGCGGCGCGCGCGACCCGAAAGCCGCCACCGAAGCCTTTGAGTCCTTCAAAACCTTGGTGACCAAATTCCCCGGCAGCCGCTATGCACCGGACGCGCGCAAACGCATGATTGAAGTGGTGGACACCTTGGCGCGTCAAGAATTAGCCGTGGCGCGTTACTACTACGACCGCGATGCGTACTTGGCCGCGATCAACCGTGCACAAAGCGTATTGCAAAACTTCGACGGCACACCGGCGGTAGAACCGGCACTGATTATCATTGCCAACTCTTACGATGCCTTGAAAATGCCGGAAATGCGTGACGACACACTCAAAGTGCTGCACGCCAACTTCCCGAACTCCACCGGCAAACTGGACGCCGCGCGCCAATCGAGCTGGAAATTCTGGAAAAAATCCGACAAAGCACCGGCACCAAGCGCTCCTGCGGCCAAAGAATTGGCTCCGGTTGACGTACCAAAACCTGAATAAACCATCCCCATATGATCGCACACGACCGCTTCCCGGCCACCACAGTTGACGGTACCGCACGGTTTAATATCGTGCTGGTACATGGCATGATGGAGCACGGCGGGCGCTACCATGACTTTGCCCGCCATCTGGCGCAGCACGGCGGTAACGTCATCACCTTCGATCTGCGTGGCCACGGCCAGCACCTCAAAGCCGGACAACTGGGCGATTTTGGCGATCCGATTGACGGTGGCGCAGCGCAAATATTCACAGACATCGAGCAGTTATTCGCCTCATTTGACAACAATCTGCCAAACATCCTGTTTGGGCACAGCATGGGCTCAACCGTCGCCCTGCGCTACGCCCAGACACACAGCGGTCTGCGCCAGATCATCCTCTCCGCCATCCCGACCAATCCACCGTGGCTGCTCAGCACCGGCTATCGTCTGGCGAAACTGGAAGCGCGTCTGCGCCCGACCAAACCATCCGTCTTCATGACCACATTCAAACAGTTCAACCGCGAATTCAAACCCAATCGCACCGAGTTTGACTGGCTCAGTTTGGACGAAGGCAACATCGCACACTACATCGACGACCCAATGTGCGGCCAACCCATCGCGCCACGTTACTATGTCGAGATGTTCGACTTCATGCGCCACGTGTTTCGCACCCAAGAATTGGCGAAAATCGACAAAAACACCGCCATACTCATGGTCTGGGGCGCCGACGACCCCGTCACCCAGATGGGCAAAGGTCCACGCGCACTGCTGCCACGCCTGCAAAAACTCGGTCTGGCCACCGCGCAAATTGAATACCCCCAACTGCGTCACGAAATCCTGAACGAGGCCAACCGCGCGCAGGTATTCGACGACATCGTTCGCCTGATTCAGGCGTAAACCAAGGAAATCCCCATGCCAAACACCGCACACGGAAGCTGCCTGTGCGGCGCCGTGCGTTTTTCCGCTCAATTACCCTCAAAATGGGTGGTGCATTGTCACTGCACGCGTTGCCAACGCGCGCACGGCGCAGCCTTTGTCACTTGGGTGGGGTTTGATGAAGCGCAGGTACAGATCAACGATGCGCAGCACGCCTTGCGCTGGTTTCGCACCCCGCAATACGCCAGTCAACGCGGCTTTTGCAGCCACTGCGGTAGCCCGATGTTTTTCCAATCCGAACGCGAAGCAGGCGAATTACACATCGCGCGCGCACTGTTCAACACACCAATTGACCGCACGCCCGAAGCACACATTCACCATGACAGCCGAGTGGATTGG
>CAZCYS010000064.1:3510-7460 GCA_964502825.1 uncultured Hydromonas sp.
ACCAATTGACCGCACGCCCGAAGCACACATTCACCATGACAGCCGAGTGGATTGGATGCAAATTGACAGCCATCTGCCGATTGAATCGGATTGAATCAAAGCATCTGGTTGCATTCTGGTTTTTTGACAGTCATACCAAATTTTCAGGCGATTACGGTTAAAGGAAACCGAATGGAAGTGATGAGCAAATCAATTTAGCTCATTCATACAGTGGCGGATCAAGAGCGGCCTGTTTCGAGCGCCGCCAACTGTTCGCCGACGAAAAGCCCGCCGCCAGCGCAGCTTTCTCTTGGCTCAAGCCACTCGCGCGCCATTGCTCAAACAACGCGTGTTTGAGCGCCAATTGATACGCATGCACCGTCATACCCGTGGTTTGCTTGAAAATCCGCGTCAAATGCCTTGGACTGACATACGCAATCTGCGCCAAACTCGCCACATCGTGGTTCGCGCTCGGGTCGGCAGCAATCACATCCTGTACCCGATGCACCGCCATCTGCATGTGCGAGCGACCGATCAACCACGGTGACAATGCCGAATCATGCGGCATGCGGCGAAAATAGACATTCATGTGCCGCGCGACTTTCAGCGCCAATTCGTGCCCAAAGCGTTGCGCCAGCCAATACAAAATCAGATCAAATCCCGCCGTGATGCCCGCACTGCTCAAAATTGCCCCGTCATCGACAAACACCCGATTTTCCAGCACGTCAGCGGACGGGCTCCACTGCCGCAACTCATCGGTCAGCTCATGATGCGTGGTGCATTTCACCTGCTCCAGCAAACCCGCCTGAGCCAATAAAAACACGCCCGAACAAATGCACAACGCCTGATGCACCTGCGGATCAAAGCGTTCTCTGAGCCAATCGGACAAAGCGACACCCGCCGCGCCACGATAGGCCAAATGCTCATCCATCGCACCGGGCAGTACCACTAAATCACCGGTCTGTAACTGTTCGGGCAAGGCCTCCATACCCGATAAACGCAAGCCAAACAAACTCTCGACCTGAGCCGATGGTGAAATCAGGCGCACCTCCAGTTCCGCACCAAATCGCCGCGCATAGCGCAATGCATCCAACGGTGCGGCCAAATCGGTGAGCAATACGCTGGGCAGCAAAACCACATACACATTCATCAAGCCATCCCTTCTCTATTTAAGAAAACGCGGAATAAGTATGTTTTTCAGCTCAAGCATTTATAGGCAAGCATACTTGAAAGCATTCACAATTTTAATATTTTGATTTTGTTCAAATTTTGTCAGGATTCCCCTGACAAAATTTCCAATACTAAGCACGGAAAAAGTAGGCGTTTACTTTTTCCGTATTTCCTTAACGATGACGCCATGCGAGCCATGCACGCCATGCGCGCAGCCCCAACACATTGACCGCCAACCCGATCAACAAGCACGCACTGCCCCATAACTGCCATTGATTAAGTCGCTCGCCCAACACCAGCCACGCCGTGAGCAAACCAACCACCGGCACGAGCAAGGTAAACGGCGCCACCCGATTCGGTTCATATTGACTGAGCAAACGACTCCACAGACCATAACCCAATAATGTTGCAGCCCATGCCAAGTACAAGGCAGACACAATGCTGTGCCAACTGATGGCCTGCCAATCGGGATAGACATGGCGTTCAAACAACCCAGAAATCAGCAAAAACGGCACAATCGGGATCAAACTTGACCAAATCACCAGGCCAAACGGCTCCGGTTGAATGCCTGCGCGGCGCATCGCGCTGACCACCACATTGCCCATCGCCCAAGAGGCCGCGCCCAAAAGATTGAGCAACAAACCGACGGTAGTCATCTGCATTCCCGCCGCCGAGCCGACGTTTTTACCATACGCAATCAAAGCCAAACCCAATACCGCAATCATTAGCCCCAACCATTGCGTGACTTGCGTGCGCTGCTGCAAAATCAGCACCGAAAAAATCAGCGTGAAAAACACCTGCGCCTGATGCACCACCGAGGCCAAGCCCGCCGGCATCCCGACCTTCATCGCCCAGAACAACAAGGCGAACTGCCCGAAACTATTGAACCAGCCATACGCGATTAACCAACGCCACGGCACATTGGGTTTTTTAATGAAAAAGATCGCCGGAAAAACCACCAGCGAAAAACGCGCGGCGGCCAGCAAAAACGGCGGCACTTCGTTCAATCCCCACCGAATCACCACGAAGTTCACACCCCAGATCAGCACCACCAGCAAGGCTTGCAACACATGCGATACACTCATGATGATTCCTTATTCGATTGCCAGCTGCCCCGATAATCCATCTGCCGTGCCGTTTTCTGCGCCCATTCGCTGCCAATGAGTCGCGCCACCAGATGCAACGATAAATCAATTCCCGCCGAAATACCAGCCGAGCTGTATACGCGCGCATCAGCGCCATCCTGCACCCAACGCACATCCTCGCGCACCGTCAACTGTGGATATGCCGCACGCAGATCAACGATATCTTCCCAGTGCGTCGTCGCCGTCTGCCGCAAAATACCCGCTTGCGCCAGTAAAAACGCACCGGTGCAAATCGAAGCGGTATAACGTGTCTGAGCGTGCGTCGTCCGTAACCAGTCGAGCAAATCCGTTTGTCGGAGCGCATCCGTCACCACGCCGCCCGGGACGATCAGCACATCGCATGGCTGCGCGCGCTCGGATTCCACCAATCCCACGTCCGGCATGATACCCAGACCCGCGCGTGCATGAAGCATCCGCCGCTGTTGCGCCACCGTTTTCACCACAAAACGCATGGGCGAACCGAACTTTTCGCACACGCGCGAGGCGGTGGTAAAAACCTCGTAGGGACCGGCAAAATCGAGTAATTCCATCTCATCGAATGCCACCATACCGACGTGAATGATGTCACGGGTCGTGCTATTCATGATACGTCTGCCGATTGTGCCAACCAGTCCGCGCTCACCTGCGCCACGCTTTTGATCTGCGCAAAACGTCCGTCCAATACCAACTCGGTGCGTTTTTTAATCTCCTCAGCAGAAAACCGCGTGCCGTCGGCATGCGTCATACCAAAAGTCAAGGTCGCCTCAGTCACCAAAGAGACCGCAAAGCCCAAATCCGCAGCCACGCGCGCTGTCGTCTCGCAACACTGCTCGGTGCGAATCCCACTGATGGTCAGATTAGTGATGTCCTGCTCATGCAGATACGCGAGCAGCCCGCTGTCGGTAAACGCATTGTGTACTGTTTTGCGAAACACCGTATCCATCGGCGGCAGCCAGTCCATAAACCGCACCCGTCCCGATTCAGGACGAAAAGCGGGCGTATCACTGTTCGGATTCGCATGCAGTACGCCAATCACCGGCACAGCCGCACGCCGCGCCGCCAAAATTAGCGCCAATTGGTTCGCCTGATACGTCGCAAAGCCCGCATCCGACCAAAACGACGTGTGATAAAAGGAATCCTGCACGTCAATCACCAGCAGAGCATGTTTCGCGCGAGGCGGTTCAGATTCGGGCATGATGGCTCCTATGTTAATGGTGGTTCAATAATAGACCATACGATACTTTACTTTATACCCCATAATCAGAGGCATTACAGACCAAATAGGTGTAAAAAAGGACAAGGTCTAACATTCAAGCGATTGGCTCAAACAACAACACATACGCCCCCTCAACTGAAAAGGGTCTGGTGTCGAACGCCACGCGGCACAACGAATATTTCTCCTGAACCTACTTGAACCACACCATCAGGCAATGCCACACCCAAGCATCCCTTAAGCACCCAAAAACAATCGTCGCGCTCATCATGCTGATGCCACGGATACTCACCCAACGCATAAATCATGCGCCATTGGTAATGATCCACTTGCGCAATCGGGACTTCCTGCCACGGTTGGGTGAGCGCTTGTTCAAAGAATTGTGGCAAATGAATCGGTGTCATACGGATCTCCTTAAAAATAAGGATGGAAACACACACGCAGCGCCGTTCATAGTCCAAAAA
>CAZCYS010000065.1:0-4409 GCA_964502825.1 uncultured Hydromonas sp.
CCAAGGTATTGATCTCCAAACGCACGTTCAAACCCAAATCATCCCACAAATCGCGTAGCATCACGATCAGCTCCGCGTCCATGTCCGCACCCGCGTAACCCAGCGCCTCCACGCTCAATTGGTGAAACTGGCGGTAGCGACCTTTTTGCGGACGCTCGTGGCGAAACACCGGCCCCATGCTGTACACGCGCTGCGGGCCGTTGTAGGTCAGATTGCTCTCAATCGCCGCGCGCACCACGCCCGCCGTGAACTCAGGGCGCATGGTCAGTTCGTCGCCATTCAAACGATCGGTGAAACTGAACATTTCTTTTTCCACGATGTCCGTCACGTCGCCAATGCCACGCGCAAACAAAGCGGTCTGCTCCAACACCGGCGCGCGCATATTGCGATAACCATAGCTTTTCAGCCAGCCGCGCAGAATGGTTTCCAACGCTTCCCACTGCGCCGCCTCATCCGGCAGAATGTCGTTCATGCCTTTGACGGCGCGGAATTTTTCTACTTTCAAATTACTCATCATTCAATCATGCTTTTACTAAAATTGTAGGGCGCAATAAACCGAAGGTGCATTGCGCCGTATGTCTCGATTATGCCACCCATTTATTGAAACACATGCGGCGCAATGCGCATAAACCGCTAATTGCGCCCGACGAGCTTCAATCGATTTTTATTGCGATGAAACAAATACTTTTTGGGACTTGTAGTAAACAGTCCATGTGTTTGATCTCAATGCTTTATAAAACTCATCACTCAATTTTATGATCTTTTCATAAACAGGTTCAATTACAAATTGCCCCTTAGTGTCAATAAGCCCCCATTTCCCGCCAACAGAAACTTGAGCAAGGTTATTTGAGGTAAAGCCGCTTGTATAATCAAATTGAGGAGAAATTACCAATTGACCATTGCGATCGATAAATCCCCACGAACCATTTTTCTGTACAGCCGCAAACCCATTACTTTGAAAATAGTGTGCTTGTTCGAACTGTGGCTTAACAACGAATTTTCCATGTGTATTAATTAGACCATATAAACCACCCTGTTTCACAAGAGCTAAATTATTCGACTCAAACACATAAGCATCTTCAAACTGCGGCTTAATAAGAATGCGATCATTGCGATCAATAAAGCCATATTGACCATTTTGCTTAAACGAGGCCAAACCATTGACACCAAAACGCCATAACGATTCAAACTTGGGCGGAATAACAATATTACCTTTCATGTCAATTGCGCCAACTTTATTTTGCTCGTAAATAAGGGCGCGATCTTTGGACATAAAACCCGTTGTTTCCTGAAACACGAATGGAATCTTAATTTCACCTCGTGAATCTATATATCCCCACTTACCATTTTTCTTTACGGCCGCCAAACCATTTGGAGCAAAACCATAAGACATATCAAACTGCGGCGGAATGACCAGATTGCCCTCTCTGTCAATAAATCCCCTTTTCCATCTCAACTCAATCATGGCCAAATCATTCGAATCATGTTCCCAAACTCGATCATAAAGAGGAGTGATCACAATTTGTCCTTGCAAATTAATAAAACCCCACTTATTGCCTTGTCTAACAGGAGCAAGTCCATCGGACGAAAACTCTCCAACCTCATCAAAAGCCGTTGTTTTCCTCCACGTACCATCTGCATTTAAAAAACCACAACCATCTCCATTCAAACACAGAGGAAACTCAGCCGCCTGAACAGTGAAAACCAATGCTGGCAAAAACAATAGACCGATAATGGACTTTAGTTTCATGTTTTAAATTATCATTTGATTGAATTTTTTAAATAACCCGCAACCCTTTTGTTTCATTAACACACATCGGTGTGCGTTAGTTTTTACAACAACCCCGTCAAATTTCTTTATACCGTGTATTTTTGCTTAACGTATTCTTCCACAATCGCCTGAAACTCGGTGGCGATGCCATCGCCCTTAAGCGTTTTCACGCGTTCGCCATCGACGTACACCGGCGCGACCGGCGTTTCGCCCGTACCCGGTAATGAAATACCGATATTGGCGTGTTTCGACTCACCCGGCCCGTTGACCACACAGCCCATTACCGCAACGGTCATGGATTCGACGCCCGGATAGATATCTTTCCACACTGGCATTTGCGCACGCAAATAGTTTTGGATGCTGTCAGCCAGCTCTTGGAACACGGTGCTGGTGGTGCGGCCGCAGCCCGGACAGGCCACGACCATCGGGGTGAATTGACGCAAGCCCATGGTTTGCAAAATTTCTTGTGCGACGATCACTTCTTTCTCACGTTTGCCATGCGGCTCGGGCGTGAGCGAGATGCGGATGGTGTCGCCGATGCCTTGCTGGAGCAATACCGACAAGGCGGCGGTCGAGGCGACGATGCCTTTACTGCCCATGCCCGCTTCGGTCAAACCGAGGTGCAATGCGTAATCGCAGCGCTGGGCGAGCGATTGGTACACGGCGATCAAGTCTTGTACGGCTGAGACTTTGCATGAAATCACGATTTTGTCCGCGCCCAAACCGATGTTTTCCGCAGCTTGCGCGGATTCGAGCGCGGAGGTAATCAATGCCTCAACCATGACCTGCTGCGCCGTCCACGGTGTCGCGCGTGTGTGGTTTTCGTCCATGATGCGTGCGAGGACTTTTTGATCGAGACTGCCCCAGTTCACGCCGATGCGCACGGCTTTGTCGTATTTGGCCGCAACTTCGATCATTTGGGCAAATTTGTCGTCGCGGGTGGAGCCGGCGCCGACATTACCCGGATTGATGCGGTATTTGGACAGGGCTTGCGCGCAGTCGGGGTATTGCGTCAGTAGTTTGTGACCGTTGTAGTGAAAATCGCCCACCAGCGGGGTGTACACGCCCATTTGGTCGAGTTTTTCACGAATATATGGCACGGCCTGCGCGGCTTCGGGCGAATTGACCGTGATGCGCACCAGTTCGGAACCGGCTTGCGTCAGCTCTTTGACTTGAATTGCGGTGCCGAGTGCGTCAACGGTATCGGTGTTAGTCATGGATTGCACGACCACCGGATGCGTGCCGCCGATGATGACTTGATACGTGCCGTGGCGCACCACGACTTCGTGTGTGTGGTTGCGTGCGCCGATGCCGACTTGAACGCCCATAATCACTCCTGATGATTGATTGTCAATTATTGTAGGTTCTCAATGCGAACCACGGTATTGCGGCCTTTGAGCAATGGCGCTAAGTCGTACGGCTGACCTTTCCAGCTCATATCGACTTTGGTGCCGTCACCCAATTTGACGCGCAGTGGCGCTTCGCCTTGAACATTTTGCTCGGTGTCCGGCTGTTGCAAACCGGTCAACAGAATTTTGCCCTGCGCATCTTTGATTTCCACCCAAACCGGTCCACGGAATTTGAGATTGAGGGCGTCACCCGCAGGCGCTGTTGCATCTGCAGGCGCGGTAGGTGTAGCGGTTGCGTCTGCAGGCGCTGCTGCGGTAGGCGCGGCAGGCGTGGTGGTATTGGCCGTTTCTGGCGCTGGCGTTGCAGCAGGCTGCGCCGGCGGTGTCGCCACCTGCACTTGGTTCGGCGGTGTGAGTTTTTGTGCGTCATCACGACCTTTGAACAGACGTGCGCCAAAAATCCAGTAGGCCAACAAGGCCAATACGATCAGGCTCAACAACACCAAGCCCAGTTTCGGCAACCCTGAACGTCCCATGCTGGCGCTTTGCTTGATCGGTTTCTGGCCTTCTTTAATACCGACCGAGGCCAATGCACTGGCGGGTTTAAATTGGCTTGGCAGCAAGGCCATCGCTTGTGCTTGATCCGCGCCGACCGCCTTGACGTATTGGCTCACAATCCCGCGCAGTACCACCGGCGTATTAAAAGGGGTGAAATCATCGGCTTCCAAAGCCTCTAAATAGGCAGCGGGTCGGTTGGTGCGCTGTGCCAAGTCGCTGATTGACAAACCGCTGGCCAAGCGTGCTTTGGCCAAATACTGCCCCAAACTCTGTGCGGATGGGCTTGCTTCGTTGGTGAAATTGGTTGGATTATCCATGCTCATTGTCCAATATGATCCAGATGTGTTCTAAAAATAGGGGTTAGTACCGTTAAAACCATTGCCATTGTTCGGCACGCAGCCATTTGGCCTCTTGCGACGCGGGGAACTGCTTTTGCAGCCGCTCTGCCGCGCCCGTTCGATGGCTCGACGAACCATGCTCAATGCGTGCGAGCAGCCACAGCGTTTCCGGAGTTTCAGACGCTTCGACCCATAATTTTTGCGTCATTTGCCAATCCGCCTGCGCCGCGCGCCATTGCGATTTTTGCACCGCCAAATGCCCTCGGTACAGATACGCCGTGGCAAAATCCGGTCGCATCGCCAGCGCCGCATTGACGTAGGAATCGGCCAACTCGTATTGCTCCAGGCGCGCCGCGCACACGCTGGCATTGACCAAAGCCTTGTCCAAACTGC
>CAZCYS010000065.1:4509-7254 GCA_964502825.1 uncultured Hydromonas sp.
CTGGCATTGACCAAAGCCTTGTCCAAACTGCCATACAGCGGATCGCGCAACACCGGCGACAATTCGTTCAAACCTTGCGCCATGCGGTCGGTTTGACACAAATACCACGCATAACTGTTGCGCAAGTCGCTGGTGGGCAAACGCTGCGCCTCGCTCAAACTCAGCGCCTGACGAAAATGTGCATCGGCCTGTGCATTTTGGCGCAATTGCGCGTAGATCAAGGCCAACAGCGTATGCCCCGGCACATAGCCCGCATCACTATCGAGTGCGATTTGCGCCTCCTGCACCGCTACGGCCACTTGCCCCGCTTGGTAATAACGCGCCGCCAACTCGGTGTGTACCCGCGCCTGCGCCTGAGCGTTGTTGGCATTCGTGCTCGCACAAGCGCTCAACCATCCTGTCGCACTCAGCAGACTCAAACCCAAAGCGAATCGAACCCAGTGCGCGCGGATATTCATGAGCGCTCACCTGCATTCGATGCAACATGGGGCGTGTCATTGAGCGCATCAATCTGCGATTGCATTTGCTCAAACGAAATCACATTCGTCGGTCGCGGGGTGAAAATCAATTTTTGCTCCGCCGCGCGTTCGTTGCGCCGTGTGCGATCCAACACCTGTCCGGCCAACTGCCCGCACGCCGCGTCAATATCGTCACCGCGCGTTTTGCGAATGGTGGTGACGATGCCCGCTTCGAGCAAGACTTCGCCAAACGCACGCACTTGGTCGCGCGAAGACACTTTCAAACCCGACTCAGGAAACGGATTGAACGGAATCAGATTGAATTTGCACGGCACATCGCGTACCAGTTTGACCAGCTCTTTGGCCTGCGCCACGCTGTCATTGACCCCGCGCAGCATGACGTATTCAAAGGTCACAAAATCACGCGGCGCTTTTTCCAAATAGCGCAAACACGCGCCCATCAGCTCACGCAGCGGATATTTTTTGTTCAACGGCACCAGCTCGTCACGCAGCGCATCGTTCGGCGCGTGCAAGGACACAGCCAATGCCACCGGACAATCCTCTTTGAGCCGATCCATCATCGGCACAACGCCGGAGGTCGAGACCGTGACGCGGCGACGCGACAGCCCGTAGGCGTTGTCATCGAGCATGAGGTTCAGTGCAGGCACCAGCGCGTTGTAGTTGAGCAGCGGTTCACCCATGCCCATCATCACCACGTTGGTAATCACGCGATTGCCTTTCGGATCGGCGCCGAGCGCATGATTGGCCCACCACAGTTGGCTGATGATTTCCGCCGTGGTCAGGTTGCGATTAAAGCCTTGATGCCCCGTGGAGCAAAAGCGGCAGTTGACCGCGCAACCGGCTTGGCTGGACACGCACAACGTGCCGCGCGAGGTTTCGGGAATGTAGACGGTTTCCACCGCATTACCCTGCCCCACATCGGTCAGCCATTTGCGCGTGCCGTCGGTCGAGACGTGATCGCTCAAAATCGTCGGCAGGGGTAAGCTGCATTCAGCCTCTAAGCGCGCACGCAAAGATTTGGCCAAATCGGTCATTTGCTCGAAGTTTTGCGCGCCCATGTGGTGAATCCAGCGCAGCACTTGACGCGCGCGGAACGGCTTTTCGCCCATCTGAGCGAAAAATTCGTTCATGCCCTTGGCATCAAAATTGAGTAAATTGGTGTGCGTTGTCATAAATCACTTAAGCTGTTCGGCGCATTCGTCGAATTGAAACCAATCAAACCGAAGCCAATCGAACCGAAACAAACCGAAAAACCACGATAAAATCACAATAAAACAGCGGACACAGCGTTTGCCTAAAAAGACCAAAAGCGCGAGCCTACCGCGCCGCGCCTTTTGGATATCGTTTGCCCTCGTTCAGCTCAATGAAGCGGCGACCCAATGCTTACGTCATCACTTCATCAAACGGCAAACGAATCGTCCGATTCATCCGACTACTACGATTAGCCGAAGAAATATTTGATTTCGATGGCAGCGTTTTCGAGGCTATCAGAGCCGTGAACCGCGTTCGCATCAATTGATTCGGCGAAATCCGCGCGGATGGTACCGGCAGCGGCTTCTTTCGGATTGGTCGCGCCCATCAATTCGCGGTTTTTGGCAACGGCGTTTTCGCCTTCCAACACCTGAATCATCACCGGACCGGAGATCATGAATTTCACCAAGTCGCCAAAGAAAGGACGCTCTTTGTGTACTGCGTAGAAGCCTTCTGCATCGGCTTGGCTCAAATGTTTCATTTTCGCTTCAACGATTTTCAAGCCCGCGTTTTCAAAACGGCTGTAAATTTGACCGATGACGTTTTTTGCCACTGCGTCCGGTTTGATGATAGATAAAGTGCGTTCGATTGCCATGTTGCCATGCTCCTGTACAAATAATGAATAAATAACTGCTGAATCAAGCCGTAACCCATGCCTCGCATGGATTCACGTCGAATGATGATGACCGATGGGTAATTCAATCAAAAAACCAATCAGCCGTGCTTAAAACCACTTGCAACTGTTTAAAAAATAGACAAAATGCCTTTAAACAACGCCGCGCATTATACCACAGCATTTATCCGCAAAGCATTGAATTAACGACCAAAGCCGATTTTTTACCCGCCTTTTTGACTGGTTTTTCATCGATTTTTTTCAGTACGCTATGGCACAAAAAAGCCCCGAGCGCAATCGGGGCTGATGCAGCACAAGCATTCGCTCACGCCTCCGAAGTCGAGGCGATTTTGTGAATGCTCAAATCCGCGCCGTTATATTCCTCTTCGTGCGTCAAACGAA
>CAZCYS010000066.1:0-7178 GCA_964502825.1 uncultured Hydromonas sp.
CTGATGACCAAGGCGCGGGTTTCGCCGGACTCGTCCAGTTGGCGTACCGCGTCGCGCAGCAGCGGGAAAAACTGCGGTGTCATGGTGTTCAGTTTGTCGGCGCGGGTCAGTTGCAAATGTGCGACGCCTGCTTCCACGCTGAGGCTGAAATATTCGTTGCTTTCTGTCTGCGATGCCGAGGTGGACGCCGAGGTTTTTGCTGCTGTTTCGGCTTGAGACGCTTGTGGCGAGGCTTGCGATAAAGCTTGCAACTCGGTGTCAATGGCGTTCAGCACGTCGTCGCTGATCAAGCCGCGTGCGAATTGCGCTACGGTTGCGAGCGGCATTTCGGCGGCCATGGCTAACTGCGGGTGCGTGGAAAAGCCCGGCAGGTGTTTTTCCAAAATGGCTTTGGCGGCATCGTTGGCGAGCAAGTTTTTGACGGTGGATTGTTTGGACAACGCGGGTGCGTTGTTGGCAGGCGCGTCGTCTTTTTTCTCCAGATCGAAGTTCGCAGCCAGCTCCGTGCCCTGCTTGATCGCGCGTTTCGCATCCAGCTCTGCCGCGACATCCGCGCCGCCGATCAGGTAAACGGTGCAACCGGCGGCTTCCAAGCCTGCTTGCAATTCGCGCAGCGGCTCCTGCCCTGCGCAGACAATCACATTGTCCACCGGCAAGGTGTGCGCTTGTCCCGCCACGGTGATGTGCAGGCCATCGTCGTCAATGCGGTCGTACTGCACGGCGGACTGCATATCGACGCCACGCGCTTTGAGCGAGGCACGGTGTATCCAGCCGGTGGTTTTACCCAGTCCTTCGCCGACCTTGCTGGCTTTGCGTTGCAACAAATGCACTTGGCGCGGTGGCGTCGGAACGTGCGGCGTGCGCAAACCACCCGCCTGCGCGTAGCTCGTGTCCACGCCCCATTCGGTGTAGAACGCTTCCACCGGATTGTCGTCGGTGCTGTGGTGCGTGATGTATTCGCCCACGTCAAAGCCGATACCGCCGGCGCCAATGATAGCGACCCGTTTGCCGACGGGCTGCTCGTCGCGCAATACGTCCAGATAGCTCAATACTTTCGGGTGGTCAATGCCGTCAATCGGCGGTGTGCGCGGAACCACGCCCGTGGCGAGCACGATGGCGTCGTATTGACCTTGCGTGAGCATCTCGACGGTGGCGCGGGTGTTCAGTTGCAAATTCACGCTGCGCAGTTCGATTTGGCGCGCGAAGTAGCGCAGGGTTTCGTTGAATTCGTCTTTGCCCGGCACTTTTTTGGCGATGTTGAATTGTCCGCCGATTTTGTCCGAGGCTTCGATCAAGGTGACGCGGTGGCCGCGTTCGGCGGCGGTGGTGGCAAAGGCCAAACCAGCGGGACCCGCGCCGACCACGGCGATGTTTTTCGGCGTGTCGGTCGGTTTGATTTCTAAAATCGTTTCGTGGCAGGCGCGCGGATTGACCAAGCAGGACGTGACTTTGCCCGCGAAGGTGTGATCCAAACACGCTTGGTTACAGCCAATGCAGGTGTTGATTTCGTCGGCGCGGCCTTCGCGCGCTTTGACCATGAACTGCGAATCGGCGAGGAACGGACGCGCCATCGAGATCATGTCGCAGGTGCCGTCGGCGAGCAATTGCTCGGCCAGTTCGGGCGTATTGATGCGGTTGGTCGCGACCAGCGGAATGTTTACTTGACCCATCAGGCGTTTGGTCACCCAGGCAAACGCGCCGCGCGGAACGGCAGTGGCGATGGTCGGGATGCGCGCTTCGTGCCAGCCGATGCCGGTATTGATGATGGTGGCGCCGACTTGCTCGATGGCTTTGGCCAGTTGCACCACTTCGTCAAAAGTAGAGCCACCCTCAACCAGATCGAGCATGGATAAACGGTAGATGATGATGAAATTCGTACCGACGCGCTCACGCACGCGACGCACGATTTCGATCGGAAAGCGGATGCGGTTTTCATACGTGCCGCCCCACTCGTCCGTGCGCTGATTGGTGCGCGCGGCGATGAATTCGTTGATGAGGTAGCCTTCCGAGCCCATGATTTCCACGCCGTCGTAACCGGCTTTTTGTGCCAGCGCGGCGCAGTTGACGAAATCGGTGATGGTTTGCTCGACTTCTTCGCTCGTCAATTCGTGCGGTACGAACGGGTTGATCGGCGCTTGGATGGCGCTCGGCGCGACCAGATTCGGCTGGTAGGAATAGCGGCCAAAGTGCAAAATCTGCATGGCGATTTTGCCACCCGCTGCGTGTACGGCATCGGTGACGATGCGGTGATGTGCGGCCTCTTCCTCGGTGGTCAGCATCGCGCCGCCCGCCATGGGGCGTGCGCGGTCGTTCGGCGCAATGCCGCCGGTGACCATCAGGCCGACGCCGCCGCGTGCGCGCTCGGCGTAGAATGCGGCCATGCGCTCAAAACCGTTTTCAACCTCTTCCAGCCCGACGTGCATGGAGCCCATGATGACGCGGTTTTTCAGGGTGGTGAAGCCCAGATCGAGCGGGCGATTGAGGAGTGGGTAGTGGCTCATGGTCGTTCCTTCTGCGGTTATCTGTATGATTTTTTAGGTGTTTTGCATGTTTATGCAACTGGTTGCAAAATAATAGCGAGGTTTTTTATTTTATGCAACTGGTTGCATAAAAAAATCCTGTCCTTTAGAATTTCGCCATGTCTTTACCTCACGCACTCCTAACCGCCCTCGTCGGGCGCTCCGCCTCCGGCTCCGATCTGGCGCAGCGCTTTGATCGCTCGCTCGGCTATTTTTGGCACGCGACGCATCAGCAAATCTACCGCGAATTGGCGCGGATGGAGGCGCTCGGCTGGATCGCTTCATTGCCCGCCGAATCGGGGCGTGGCCGCAAACGCGCGTATCAGATTTTGCCTGCGGGACAGGATGAGTTGAGTCGCTGGGTCGGCACAAACATGGATCCACAGCCGCTGCGCAATGAGCTGATGGTGCGTCTGCGTGCCGAAGCGGTGTTGGGTTCCGTGGATGCGGATTCAACCACGGGTTTGGTGCAGGAGCTGCGCCGTCGCCTGCGCTTGCATGAGGAGCAATTGGCCTTGTACCGTGAATTTGAGCAGCGTGATTTAAGCCGTCAGCAGGGCGCTGAGCCGACGCGTAAACAGGCTTTGCAGAATTTGGTTTTGGCCTCGGGGATACAGCATGAGGGCTTTTGGATTGAGATTTGTCAAAAGGCTTTGGCGATTTTGGAGGCGCCCGAATCACCATAGTCGGTCATGTTGCGTTGGAAAACGCCATTGAACACACAACCCCTTTGCTGACGCGAAGGGGTTTTTTCTTTTAGAACCAAATCGAATAAACTTATGCTAATATAAAAATATCGTAATCAACTCGTTTTGGAGCTTAGTGTGGCTATCCCGTCTTATCGTGAACTGACCAGTGAGATTAATCAGCAGTTGGCGCCGTTTCGGCAAGAGTCGCCGGAGGTAATGAAAGCCTTTGGCGAACTGGCACGCGCTGCGACCAAAACCAATGTGTTGGATGAGAAAACCAAGGAGTTGATCGCCGTGGCGATTGCGGTGGCGACACGCTGTGACGGCTGCATTGGTTTTCATGTCAAGGCTTTGGTGCGTTTGGGCGCGAGTAAGGAGGAGCTGAACGAAACGCTGAATATGGCGGTGTATCTCGGCGGTGGCCCATCATTGATGTACGCGGCCAATGCGTTGGCGGCGTTTGCCGAATTCAGTGCGCAAAGTTGAAGCGTTTTTGACTGATGGTGTGGTTTTGGCGGTAGAATGGTCTCGGCACTGCGGTGATCCTGCCCATTGTCGCGTAAGGCCTTGAGTTTGTTTGATGATTTTTTGAAAAAAGGAGAAGGCTATGAGTCCAAATGTAGGTGGTATTGATAAAGTATTGCGCATCGTCATTGGTATCGTATTGATTGCTTTGGCGGCAACTGGCAACATCGGCGCATGGGGTTATATCGGGATTGTTCCCCTGTTGACCGGCGTGTTTAGCCGTTGCGCTTTGTACTCATTGCTGGGTATTAATACGTGTCCGGTGGATAAGAAGTAATTTTTAACTATGTGAAAAAGCCCACGCATGCCGTGGGCTTTTTTGTTTCCTCTGTGAGCGAACGTGTCGGCTCAGCGGTGACCACTCACTTCGGCCAAAAGGTTTTGCTGCTCTTCCTGCTGTTTTTGCAGATGCGTGGCGATGTTGCCGCAGACCACATCGCACAGCTCGTACACCGCCGCGTCGGCAATGCGGTAGTACACGCTGTTGCCTTGACTGGTTCGGCTGACCACGCCTTGCTGCGCCAGTAGGGACAGATGTCGCGAAATATTGGCCGCCGTGTAGCCGCAAAGCTGTGCCAATTCACCGACGTTGCGTTCGGATTGGCGCAGTTCGTTCAAAATCGTCAGGCGCGTCGGGTCGGCCAGCACATGGAAGTAGCGTGCGACGGCTTGGATGGTGGCGGGGGTCATTTCTTTGGCGGTCGTTTTCATGGCGCTCATCTTACCTGAATTTGCTGAAAAACGTGTCTGAACAAATCTTATTTATCATAGCAAAACAACTAATTAACTAATTAATTAAATAGTGTATAATGATTTGAATGATTGAATGAGGTGGCTTATGAAACAAAATCGCAAAGTGTGGTGGGTGGCTTTGGCCGTGGCTTGGGTTGTGATATTGGCGCTCGGCGCATGGTGGTTTTTGGGGAAAAAAGCACCCGAGGCCCAGCTTGAGCCGGCCAAAACGAGCCATATTGCCACGCTCAACGTCACTGCGGGTGCGCACACGAATCAAGCCAGTTTTGATGGCGTGGTCGAGTCGGTACGGCAGAGCGTGATTGCGGCGCAGGTCGCGGGCAACGTGGTGGAGATTCGCGTGCGTGCCGGTGATCGCGTGAGCGCAGGACAACTGCTGTTGCGCATCGACGGCATGGCGGCAGAGCAGGCTGCGGCGGCAGCGCGCAATGAGTATGCGCGCCAAGAGGCGCTGTACCGCAAAAATTACATCAGCAAAGCCGCGCTGGAGCAGGCGAAAGTACAACTGGCCGCAGCCACGGCGCAATCGGGCTATTTCAGCATCAAAGCGCCGTTTTCCGGCGTGGTGACCGAGGTGAACGCGAAATTAGGTGAAATGGCGCTGCCGGGTGTGCCGCTGATGCAGCTTTTTGACCCGTCGGCGATGCGCGTGAGCGCACAAGTGCCGCAAACGCAATTGGCCCGTCTGAGCAAAAGCATGACGGCGCGAGTGGAACTGGCGGGTATGACCGAGGAAAACCAATGGCTGGTTCCGGCGACGATGGAGATTCTGCCTGCGGTGGATGCACGCACGCACAGCGGCACGATTCGATTGCCGCTCAAGCAAACCAATATTGACCTCGTGCCGGGTGCGTTTGCCCGCGTGTGGGTCGATCTGCCGCCATCAACGGATGCGGCGAATGCAGTGAATGCCGCGTCGCTTTGGATTCCGAACACCAGCGTGCTGCGCCGTGGCGAAATCAACGCGGTGTATGTGAAATCGGCGCAAGGCGTATTCCTCATGCGCCAAGTGCGCTTGGGGCAAACGCAGGGCGAGCAGGTGCAGGTGTTGAGCGGGCTGCTGCCGGATGACGAAATCGCTGTGGATCCGCATTCCGCTGCTGCGGCATCCGATGCGGAAACCCGTGCGCCTGCGAGTCAATAACATTCGTGCATTCAAAAGGAAGTCACCATGAGTCAAACAGAAATGCACCCACAAACCCCTGAGCCGAACCCAAAAATGGGCGTGTCGGGGCGGATTGCGGCGTTTTTCCAAAGTGCGCAAATCACACCGCTGCTGGCTTTGATCGCCCTGCTGTTGGGCGTGTTCGCCGTGCTGGTCACGCCGCGCGAAGAGGAGCCGCAGATCAACGTCACCATGGCGAATGTATTGATTCCTTTTCCCGGGGCGTCGGTTAAGGACGTTGAGCGCATGGTTGCCACGCCAGCCGAGCAAGTTTTGGGGCAGATTGCCGATATTGAGCACGTCATGTCGGTGTCGAATCCGGGCATGGCGGTGATTACCGTGCAATACAAAGTCGGTGTGCCGCGCACCGAGGCATTGGTGCGCTTGTACGACACGCTTAATTCTAATACCGACTGGCTGCCGCAAGGACTCGGCGTGTTGCCGCCCATCGTCAAGCCCAAAGGCATTGATGACGTACCGATCGTTACCCTATCCTTGTACAGCAAAAATCCGCAGACCGATGTGCATGAGTTGGAGCGGGTCGCAAACAGTCTGGAAACCGAACTCAAGCGAGTGGATGGGACGCGCGAGGTGAAAACCATCGGCGGCCCCGGGCGCGCGGTGATGGTCGAGCTGGATGCGGCGCGCATGGCCGGTAGCGGCGTGGATGTGAACGCGGTGCGCGGCGCTTTACAGTCGGCCAATATGGGGGCGCCGATTGGCAATCTACTGGGCGGCAAACAAACGGTGTATGTCGAAACCGGCGCGCATCTGCGCAATGCACAGGATGTCGCCGAGCTGATTGTCGGCGTTGCCAACGGTAACCCCGTGTATTTGCGCGACGTAGCGAATGTGCGCGATGGTGCGCCGCCACCGTCGCATTATGTGTGGTACGGGCAAACGGCGTATGACCCGAACGTGGCGAATGCGGCATTCGGCGAATACCCCGCCGTCACCATGAGCATCACGAAAAAGCCGGGTGCGAACGCAATTGATGTGGCCAATCAAGTCATGAGTCGCGTTGAGCAACTACATAACACCGTGATTCCGGCGGATGTCTCGGTCGCTGAGACGCGCAACTACGGCGCGACCGCGAACGATAAAGCGGTGAAATTGATCCAGAAACTGATTTTCGCCACGCTCTCGGTGGTGGCGCTGGTGTACTTTGCGCTCGGTCGGCGTGAGGCGGCGATTGTCGGTGCGGCGGTTGCTCTGACCCTGATGGCGACGTTGTTTGCCTCGTGGGCGTGGGGCTTTACGCTCAATCGCGTGTCGCTGTTCGCCCTGATTTTCTCCATCGGGATTCTGGTGGATGACGCGATTGTGGTGGTGGAAAACGTGCATCGACATTTGGCGATGCACGTTTCGGCGCAGGCTAACATTGCTACTCATGAAATGAGTGAAAGCAATGTTAAGGATGCGGTAGCATCCGGCCGAAGCCAGAATATCCTAGACAAAATCATTCCTCGCGCGGTGGATGAAGTCGGCGGCCCGACCATTTTAGCCACCTTGACCGTGATCGCCGCG
>CAZCYS010000067.1:0-7074 GCA_964502825.1 uncultured Hydromonas sp.
GCTTTGTCTAAATCCGCGTAAAACTGTTTCCAATCCGGTTCGCCGATGTATTTTTTGCTTTTGCCTTGTTTGTCGATGATATAGGTGGTCGGCGTGCCGATGATGTCGCCAAAGGCCGTGGCCAGTTTGCCATCGCTGTCCCACACATTTAGGAAAGGTAATTGTTTTTCGGCGGTGTAGTTTTTCACAATCTCTGGATTGTCGTATTGCATCGCAACGGCCACGTATTCCACGCCTTTCGGGTGGTATTGTTGGTACATTTCCACCATTTTCGGCATTTCTTTTTTACAGGTGGTGCAGGTCGTTGCCCAGAAATTGACGACGACGACTTTGCCCGCTTGTTGCATCGCGCCGAAATCCACCGGTTTTTGATCGAGGGTTGCGGTTTTCACCTGAGCATACGGACTTTGGCCTTGGCTACCGCCGCAGGCGCTCAAGCCAATTGCGGCAATGGATGCGGCGGTCAATGCGGCGACAAGCCGTAATTTGGCGTGGTGTTTCATTGGCATTCCTAAACAAAAAATTCACTCAAATTGATGGCGTCTGGGCGTGATTATAACAGCATCCGCCAATGCCCACCTCAACCCGAATCGATGTTGCGCAGCCACTCGATATGACGCGCAGTACCGGCCACTTGTACCAGAACGCCGTCAATGCGGCAATCCGCCCGTGCGCACTCGGGATGCGTTTGAATATACAGCGCAATCGCTTTGCGCAGGCGCGCCAATTTATGCGGCGTGATCGCCGCAATTGCGCCACCGAATGCCTCGGAGCGACGCATTTTCACTTCGACAAATACCCAAACCGCGCCATCCCGCATGATGAGGTCAATTTCGCCGAACGGCGAAGCAACGTTGCCATCCACATAGCGCAAACCGGCCTGCTCCAAATATTCGCGCGCAATCAGCTCGCCGCGCTCCCCCATCAATTGCGTCGGCGAACGCGCCGCGTAGTGACGTTGCGTACCGTTGGCGACCGATTCAGCAGCGGTTGGCGACGGATCGACCGATGACTTTTGAACGATTTTCAGCAGTTGGGTGATGGCTTTTTTCATGCGTTCTTCATGCGTTCGTAGCGTAGATGGACGTGAGGTTTCGGTTGGCTCGGGTTTTCATGTTAGAGTAGCGCATCTATTTTCATCCCTACTCATTATGTCTTCTGAAATTTTAAGTGCGCTGTGGCAATCCGCCGCACAACAACAGTTCCCGACCCACGCATTGTATCTGGTCGCCACCCCGATTGGCAATCAGGCGGACATCAGCATCCGCGCGCTGGCGGTATTGTCCAAAGTGGATGCGATCGCCTGCGAGGACACGCGCCACAGCAAAACCTTGCTGAACCAATACGGCATTCAAAAACCGTTGATCGCCGCACATGAGCACAACGAAAATGCCGCCGCGCAGCAAATCATCGAACGCCTGCAGCGTGGCGAGCGCATCGCCTTGATCACCGATGCGGGTACACCGGCGATTTCCGACCCGGGCGCGCGCGTGGTGGCGCACGCACGTGCTGCGGGCTTGCGCGTGGTGCCGATTCCGGGCGCCAGCGCCGTGGTGACGGCACTGTCGGCCACCGGCGTGGAGCACGGCTTTAGTTTTGTCGGCTTTTTACCGGCCAAATCGGCGGCGCGGGCGCACACACTGAGTCAATGGCAACAGCGTCACGAATCCTTGGTGTTCTACGAAGCGCCACACCGTTTGCACGACACCATCGCGGCGTTGGCACATGTCTTTCCGACGCGCATACTCACCATCGCGCGGGAGCTGACCAAGCTATACGAAAACTTCGAAACCATCGCTTTAAGCGAAGCCGACGCGTGGCTGAAAACCGCGCCCGAACCGCGCGGCGAGTATGTGCTGGTGCTGCACGAAGCGGCCACGCAGAACGCCGAAACGCATCCGGCGTGGCACAATACATTGGCGGTTTTGCTCAAAGAATTGCCGCTCAAGCAAGCGGTCGCGCTCACGGTGACGCTCACGCAAGCGGCGAAAAACGAGGTGTATGCACACGCGCTGACGCTGAAAAATCAGTCATAAATCGCCACACCCACTGCTTCGCATAAAAAAACGCCATTGGGATTCCAATGGCGTTTTTAGATTCAAACAACTGACCTTAGTTCAATACTTCCAAAGTCACTCGGGCGGTACCCGAGCTGGTTGAACCGATTTGTTTCGCAGCCGCTACTGATAAATCAATAATACGACCATGTGCATAAGGTCCGCGATCATTCACTCGGACAATGGTGCTTTTACCATTGGCCAAATTGGTGACCTTCACCTGCGTCCCAAACGGCAAGGTACGATGCGCGGCGGTCATGGCATGCATATTGAATGTCTCACCATTTGCCGTGCGTCGGCCGTGGAAACCCGGACCGTAGTACGACGCCACACCGGATTGAGCCATTTTCGTGGTCGCGCTGTTCGGTGAGTAACTGGTTTTAATCACTTGGCGCGACGTTGAATTTTTGGCCACGTTATTGGTGGCGGGTACTGCTTTTTTAACCTGAGTCACTTTTTTAGAAGTGGTCTCTTTTGCTACAACCGACGTGCTCATGAAGGATAACCCCATCACCAAGCCTAAGCCGGTAGCAAGCATTTGCTTGCGAATTTGAAAAAAACGAATCATTCCGTCTTACTCCATTTAGACGGGCTTCTGACCAAAGTTAGTTATTAGTATCGGAGCGGTCTTTACCCACTGAGCTCGCCTATCTGATTCGATGATGGCGAATACTCATTAACATGCCACAGGCCACGCCCAAGGTAATAAGCGCAGTGCCGCCATAACTCATAAATGGCAGTGGCACACCTACCACCGGCAAAATCCCACCGACCATACCCATATTCACAAACACATAGGTGAATATGATCATGGCCAAAGAGCCTGCCAGCAGACGATCAAATCGCGTTTGCCCTTGATGAGCAATCGATAAACCACGCGATATAAGTGCTAAGTATAGCACAAGCAACAGTAAAACACCGATCAGGCCAAATTCTTCGGCATAGACCGCGAGCAGAAAATCGGTGGATTTTTCGGGGATGAATTGCAACTGCGCCTGCGTGCCATCCATCCACCCTTTACCGAGCCAACCGCCAGAGCCGATGGCGGTTCGCGCCTGAAGGATATGAAAGCCGGCGCCACGCGGATCCTCCATCGGATTGAGCAAAACATCAACCCTTCTACGCTGATAATCGTGCAATAAAAAGTTATACACCAGTGGTAAAGATACAACAGCCACGCCAATCAAAGCGCCAATCACCCGCCAACTCAGCCCAGCATAGTACACCACATACGTTCCCGCCGCCGCGACCAAAAGTCCCGTACCCAAGTCCGGCTGTCGGGCAATCAACAAAAAAGGTATGACAAACAGCATCGTTGCTACGCCAAACGCCTTCCATAGCTGTCTACCCTGAACATTACCCAGATTGTGAAAATAAAAGGCAATCATCATCGGTACGCCGATTTTGAGTAACTCTGACGGCTGAAAACCAAAAATCCAACGGCGCGCACCCAAACGCACTTCGCCAAACAGCGCCACCGCCACCAATAAAACCACACCGCTGACATACACCGGAACAGCGGCGCGCATGAATACTTTCGGCGGCGTATAGGCCAATGCGACAATCACACCCCAGCACAACACCAAGTTACGGATGTGTTGCGCAAAGCGATCGGGACGATCGGTAGATGCGCTGTACATGGTGACCAAGCTGATCATGCTGATCAAAATCAGAATCGCAACCATCACGGGATCCAGAGGCGAGAATAATTTGCGCAAAAATCGGCGGGAATTATGCAAACGCACCATGATTATTGTCCTTGTCCCTGATGAGCAGCATTACCTGTGCTGGCGTTGGCAGAGCCGGTCTGCGCCGATGTTGGGTTACGGCCACGCAGTTGCATGCGCTGACCATTTTGTGAGGCGACAAAGGCATCCAGCGTGCGTCGCACCAATGGCGCGGCGGCAGTTGCACCAAAACCGGCGTTCTCAACAATCGCAGCGATGGCGATTTGCGGTTTATCCGCCGGATAAAAAGCGATGTAGAGCGAGTGATCGCGCATAAACTCCCCGCGCATACTTTGCGCGTAAGTAGAGGTTTGACTCACCGTAAACACCTGTGCCGTACCGGTTTTTCCCGCAGGCAAACCGCCCGGCAGACCGTTGAAAATCCCACGCCCCGTACCGGAAATATTCACCTGCACCATGGCGCGTTTGATCAAATCAATGTCCGCCGCCGGAATCTGTAAGTCAGCGGCCACTTGCGGCTGCGTCTCGGTACGCTGGCCAGTCAACGGGTCGATTTTCGCCTTGAGCAAATACGGTTTCATGCGCACGCCGTTATTGGCAATCGTCGCGGTGGCATTGGCCAGTTGCAAAATCGTAAAAGTATTTTCACCCTGCCCGATGCCCAAGCTGATGGTTTGCCCCTCCGACCACTCGCGGCCGGTGCGTTTGAAAAACCACTCTTTCGACGGCAAAATCCCGGGTTCTTCGCCCACCAGATCGATGCCGGTTTTCTCACCAAAACCAAAGCGTGAGATTTCCTGATGCATCAAATCCACGCCCATTTGGTGCGCCAAACTGTAGTAATACACGTCGGATGAGACCGCGATCGAGGTGAACATATTGACCGCGCCATGTCCGCGCCCGCCGGTACTGTCACGATAGCGATGCGTGCCGAGGGTGTAAATCCCGCCATCTTGAATAATGGCATTGCGATCACGCGCACCTGAGTGCAACGCAGCCAGTGCCATAAACGGTTTGTAGGTGGAGCCGGGCGGATACGCGCCGCGCAGGGCGCGGTTGAACAAGGGTTTTTGAATCGAGCCGTTAAGCTCGTCCCATTTTTCTTGCGAAATGCCTTCAACAAATAGATTGGGGTCATACGTCGGCGCGCTGACGAAGGCCAAGACTTGCCCCGTACTCGGCTCAATCGCGACCAAGGAGCCGCGCCGTCCGGCAAAGGCTTTTTCCACTTGGTCTTGCAAATACGCATCAATGGTCAACTGCAAATTATTGCCCTGAACCGGATCTTTCGCGCCCAAAACGCCGACTTGACGCCCCGAAGCCATGACCTCCAACCGCTCGTAACCATTTTTACCGTGCAGCAACGACTCGTAGCTTTGTTCAATTCCGAGCTTGCCGATGTGCGTGGTGCCAAGGTAATCTTGCTCCAGACCATTTTTCTTGATGCGTTCTTTATCGCGCTGATTGACGCGACCCACGTAGCCGATCACATGTACGGCCAGATCGCCGTTCGGATACTCGCGGAAGCTGCGTTTGGCAACCGAAACTCCTTTGAATTGAAATTGCTGTACGGAAAAACGCGCGACTTCCTCTTCGCTCAATTTGGCGCGAATCGGAATGCTGTCATACGGGTCGCTCTCGGCGCGCAGACGATTAAAGCGCTTGATATCCGCCTCGGAGACCGGCACGATTTGCTGAATTTTGGCGATGGTTTGTTCTAAATCTTCTTGCTCTTTGGGTACGATTTCCAACGCAAAGCCCGGATTGTCGCGCGCCAAAACAAATTCGTGGCGATCCATGATCCAGCCGCGTGCCGGTTCAATCGGCACTTGGGCGGTGCGATTGGATTGTGCCAATTGGCTCAATTCGTCGTGCTTGAATACCTGCAAATAGACAAAACGCGCAACCAGCAAACCAAAGCACAACAAAACCAAAATATACGCCACCAAAATGCGTTGGCGAAATACTTGACCTTGAGCGAGACTGGCGCGTGTGGACAATTTCATACTGTCAATCGCCCCGTCACTGCATCATCCATTCGCCGACCTTGCGTGACTTGGCGCCACGGGTCAAAACGATGGCCAAAAGCAACCACATCGGGATGGCCAAAAGCAACCAAACCATGGTGGACAACTGCGGATGTGTGCCCAAAATCACGATGTAAAACAGCGCGCGCAGTAATTCAACGGCAAACACCATGCCCGTGGCATACAAGGCATGGATGAACACGGAGGCAAATTGCAGGCGTGGTGCCAGCAAACCCATGGTATAGACGAGCCAAACATACATCAGCGCGTGCTCACCCATGCGCGAAGACTGCTGTACATCGACCAGAACGCCGACCACAAACGCGACCAACAGAGAAATACGACCGGGCTGATAAACCTTCCAAAACAGCAAGATCAATGCCATACAGTCAAGCCAAATGGCTTGCCTAAAGGTTAGGAACGACAAGGCCCACGCCACCGCCATCGTCAAAATGACGACCCGCGTGCGAACCAAAGCCAACCATTGTTCAAAGCGCATGACTTACCCCGTTACTTTTTAAACTGCTCACGCGTGCGTGCGCCCAAGGTGGATGGAACCGGATTTTCGCGTGCCAATTCGATTTGCGCGTCGCTTCGGGCTTTCATTTCCGCCAAATTCGGTACCTGAATCACGCCGACATAACGCACGCTGAGCGCATGCACCAGCGGCACAACGGTCAACTCCGAACGGCCATCGGGGCCGGCCTGCGCGATATTCGCTACTTTCGCCACCGGAATATTGGCCGGATACAAGCCATCCAAACCCGAGGTGACCAACAGATCGTCTTTTTGCAAATCAGCGGACTCTTGGTTAAAAATCCGCAGCTCCAGAAAGCCTTCGCTTTTATCGCCGCTGATAAAACCGCGTACCGACGGATTGCGTTGCACCATCACCGGAACATTCACTTTGGTGTCAGTGATCAGCGTAACCTCGGCGGTGTTGATTTGCACATCGGTAATTTGTCCGAGCAGTCCCTCATGCGTCATCACCGGCTGCCCCAGTTGCACGCCGTTTTGGCTACCCATATTGAGCACCAATTTGCGCATATACGGATCAACCACTTGATACAGCGCCTCTGCGGAAATAAGCGGATAGGGAGCGCTGGACTTGAGCCCGAGCTGCGCGCGCAAGGCTTGATTGTCGCCCTCAACGCTGGCCAAGGTGTGCAAACGCATGGCGTAGCCCTCGTTTTGCGCCACGAGGTCGCGGTTTTGCAAAGCCAAACTTTGTACCTGATAGCCGTGTACCAGATAGTCGGCGACCCAAACCCGCGCAGTATGCACGACACGCTGAACCGGCGT
>CAZCYS010000068.1:0-4474 GCA_964502825.1 uncultured Hydromonas sp.
CGAGCCAAGTCGGCAATGCACCGGCATGGTTTTCGATCAAAATACCGATGAATCGTTCCAACGAGCCGACAATCGCGCGGTGTAACATCACCGGCGTTTGGCGTTGATCGTTTTCGTCAATATAGGTCGCGCCAAGGCGCTCCGGCATGAAGTAGTCGACCTGCATGGTTCCGCACTGCCACGAACGGCCGATGGAGTCTTTCAAATGGTATTCGATTTTCGGCCCGTAGAATGCGCCCTCGCCCGGCAGCTCTTCCCACGTGACGCCGGATGCGCGAATCGCTTCGCGCATGGCGTTTTCCGCCTTGTCCCAAGTTTCGTCGGAACCGATGCGGTCGCTCGGACGCAACGCCAATTTGATCGCGACGTCATTAAAGCCGAAATCCGCGTAAACCTTGCGAGTCAATGCGTTGAACGCCGCCACTTCGGACTGAATCTGATCCGGCGTACAGAAAATATGACCGTCGTCTTGGGTAAAACCGCGCACGCGCATGATGCCATGCAGCGAACCAGAAGTTTCGTTGCGGTGGCATTGACCGAACTCGCCAAAACGCAACGGCAAATCTTTGTAGCTGTGCAGTCCGTGGTTGTAAATCTGAATATGCCCCGGGCAGTTCATCGGTTTGAGCGCGTAGCTGCGGTTTTCCGACTCAGTGGTGAACATATTTTCTTTGTAGTGTCCCCAGTGACCGGTTTTTTCCCACAGGCTGCTGTCCAAAATTTGGGGCGCTTTGACCTCTTGGTAGCCGTTTTCGCGATACACGCGGCGCATGTATTGCTCGACCTCTTGCCAAATCGACCAGCCTTTGGCGTGCCAGAACACCAAACCAGGGGCTTCTTCTTGCATGTGGAATAAGTCCAGCGCCTTGCCCAGTTTACGGTGATCGCGCTTTTCTGCCTCTTCGAGCATGTGCAGGTAGGCCGCCTGATCCTCTTTTTTCGCCCAAGCCGTGCCGTAAATGCGTTGCAGCATTTCATTTTTTGAGTCGCCGCGCCAGTACGCGCCCGCGACTTTCATCAATTTAAACACCTTCAGCTTGCCGGTAGACGGCACGTGCGGTCCGCGGCATAGGTCAATGAATTCGCCCTCGCGGTACAGGCTGATTTTTTCGCCCGCCGGAATCGCGCCGATGATTTCAGCTTTGTAGTCTTCGCCCTGCGCCTTGAAAAAAGCGACCGCCTCGTCGCGATCCCAGACTTCGCGCGTGACTGGCTCGTCTTTTTTCGCCAATTCCGCCATTTTGTTTTCAATCGCGACCAAATCCTCGGGTGTGAACGGGCGCTTGTAAGCAAAGTCGTAGTAAAAACCGTTCTCAATCACCGGCCCGATGGTCACTTGCGCATCGGGATACAGCGCTTTGACCGCATACGCGAGCAAATGCGCGGTTGAGTGACGAATAACGTCCACACCATCGGCGTCTTTATCGGTGATGATTGCGAGCTGCGCGTCCGCATCCATCAGGTACGAGGTATCCACCAGCTCGCCATTGACTTTACCGGCCAGTGCGGCTTTGGCCAAACCGCTGCCGATGCTCTGCGCGACTTGTGCGACCGTGACCGGCGCGTCAAAACTGCGAACCGAACCGTCTGGGAGCGTGATGTTTACCATGATATCCTCTGTTTAAACCATTAAAAACGAGCGTTGATACAAAAAAAGACCCACTTGCGTGAGTCTTTTACCTAATTTTACATGCTGCCCAAGGCGACTCACCGCGTCACAATCATCGTTGTGCCCGTTGTGGTGGTAGTCGCGATAGTAGACAACATAATGAATTCAATTAAAATTTTTTGGTAGGCGATATTGGATTCGAACCAACGACCTCCACGATGTCAACGTGGCGCTCTAACCAACTGAGCTAACCGCCTATACAGGAAAGGTGCGCATTATAGCACGCAGCAAACGTTTTGACAAATATCGCTCACGAACGATGTATCTAAAAACGCATCAACGCCGCCTGAACCACAAAACAAACCATAAAAACGTCGTCACCGACAAGGTAATCAGCCCCCACACCGGGAAAGACAGACCAAAAATCAGCGGCAGCTTGGCATTGCAAAAACCACTGGCAGCGAACATCTCCGGCCACCATTGCGCCATCGGCAGACGATTGACGAAATTCTCCACCGGATCAACCCCGCACTGCGCCGAGGGTCGCATCAAAATCGATACATGATATGCCGCCACCGCAGCCCCAGCCAAGCCCGACAACGCCGCCAAGAAATCCGCCCAACGCGGCAATCGCCCCAGCAACAGCCCGAACAAGGCAAACAAACCCATCACCCAAAAACCATAGCGCTGCATCACGCACAGCGGGCACGGTGCAATATCGAGCCAGCGCTGCAAATACTCCGCCGCCGCCAGTGGCGCAACGCACATCAGCAGCAGAGCGGCATACCACAGGCGGTATGAGGTTGGCCGTTGACTAAAACGCAATTTTCCCATCGAATGTCTTTCTGTATCAATTTGCCATCAATCTGAATGCTCTTGGCGCAAACACGCGCAACTGTACAAGATATTTCAGACCGACTCCAGATAAACCAGTAAAATAACGTTTGTTTTTGCAAAAATTTAGGATAAACGCAATGAAAGTATTGGTCATCGGATCAGGTGGGCGCGAACACGCCTTGGCATGGAAACTGGCGGCATCACACAAAGTCGAGGCGGTGTTTGTCGCGCCGGGCAATGCCGGCACGGCAAAACTGCCGAAAACCGCCAACATCACGCAGGTGGATAACGCCGCACTGGTGCAATTTGCCAAGACCAACGCCATTGACCTGACCGTGGTGGGCCCCGAAGCGCCGCTGGCCAAAGGCGTGGTGGACGCATTTCGCGCCGAAGGATTGGCGATTTTCGGCCCGACCAAAGCCGCCGCGCAGCTCGAAAGCTCCAAAGCCTTTGCCAAAGACTTCATGGCGCGTCACAACATCCCAACCGCCTTCTACGGCGTCTTCACCGATGCACAAGAAGCACATGATTACGTGAACCAACACGGCGCACCGATTGTCGTCAAAGCCGACGGTCTGGCCGCAGGCAAAGGCGTGGTGGTTGCCATGACCGAAGCCGAAGCACACAAAGCAATCGACGATATGCTCGGAGGCAATCGCCTCGGCGATGCCGGTGCGCGCGTGGTCATCGAAGAGTTTTTAGCGGGCGAAGAAGCCAGCTTCATCGTGCTGTGCGATGGCGAGCACGCGCTGCCATTGGCCACCTCTCAGGATCACAAACGCCTGCTGGACGGCGACCAAGGCCCGAACACTGGCGGCATGGGCGCGTATTCGCCCGCCCCCGTGGTCACACCTGCCGTATACGAGCGCGCGATGAACGAAGTGATTTATCCAACGCTAAACGGTATGAAAGCCGACGGCATCGTATTCACCGGCTTTTTATACGCAGGCCTAATGATTTCACCCGACGGCTCGATCAAAGTATTGGAATTCAATTGCCGTATGGGCGATCCGGAAACACAGCCCATCATGCGCCGCCTGAATTCCGACCTGTTTGATGTATTGTCCGCCGCAACGCAAGGCAAGCTCAACGAAGTGCAATTGGATTGGAGCAACAACGTCGCGCTCGGCGTGGTGTTGGCCGCCGAAAAATACCCGGACACGCCGCGCATCGGCGACGTACTGAGAATCGCAGAGGACAGCGACACGTGCGTGACCTTCCACGCCGGCACACAAATCAACTCCGAAAATATGCCCGTCACCAGCGGCGGCCGCGTGCTGTGTGTCACCGCCACCGCACCGACCTTGCGCGAAGCGCAGGCGCTGGCCTACGCGCACATTGAAGACATCCGCTTTACCGGCATGCAGTACCGTAGCGACATCGGCTACCGCGCCGTGGATTTGATCTGAATGCAATGATGAGTGCCGCCGAACATACGCCATCCGTGATTTTATTCGGCGGCAGCTTCAATCCGCCGCATCGGGCGCATTTTCGCATCGCCCACGCAGCATTGGATGCATTTGCTCCTGCGTGTATGCAGATCATCCCGAGCGGCCAACCGTGGCAAAAGCCGCACGTCGCGCCTGCCGAGCACCGTTTGGCCATGCTGCGACTGGCCATGGTCGACGATCACGCGGATTGGTCAGCCCATGGACAGGCAAATCATACGAGTGCGTATCCGATTACCATCAATCCGTTGGAAATCGAGCGCGATCAGCCCTCCTACACCATTGATACCGTGCGCACACTGCGAAAATCCGCGCCCGACACACGCTTTATTTGGCTGATCGGCTCCGACCAACTGGCCAATTTTCACACCTGGCGCGACTGGCGCGACATCCTCACCTACACCCACATTGCGGTGGCGCAGCGCGCAGGGCACGAGATCAGCTACGAACAACTGAGCGATCCACAACTGTGCGATTACTACCGCCAAAACCACTGCGACGTCACGGCGCCTGCGTGGCGCCAACAACGCAACGGCCTATTCATCGAGTTCCCCGCGCCAGCCATTGCCGTCTCATCGAC
>CAZCYS010000068.1:4574-5662 GCA_964502825.1 uncultured Hydromonas sp.
TGCGACGCAACAACGAAAGATACAAAACACCGCTTGTCAAGCCAAAAAACCCTTGATATAGTCACGGCACCTTCACACACGCAAGTGTTTGAGCATGTCGCAAATCGATTGACTCACGCCTGATAGGCGTTCACTTCGCAACAGTCGGTTTGAGCATGTCGCTGAATTCGTAAAGAAGTTTGGCAGGAGACAACCCTAGCAAGCATGTACTTGCTAAAAAACAATAAGAAACAAAAGGCGACCCCGAAACGGGTCGCCTTTTACATTCATATGTGACTCTTTCAACCTACATCCCTACCAAGTCCCCAACACCACTCCCGCAAACACCGCCACACCGAGCCAGTGATTGTGCAAAAATGCCTTGAAACACGCCATGCGCTCGCGCCCACGAATCAAGGTGTAATGGTACGCCGCAATACCCATAGCCACCAACAAGCAGACAAAATACAACTCATTCCAACCCGCTTGCATCCCCAGCAGCCACATCATCACGAAAAACAGCGCATAGCAAATCATCACCGCCGCCACATCGTATCGACCAAAGGTAATCGCTGAGGTTTTGATACCGATTTTCAGATCATCGTTTTTATCGACCATGGCATATTCGGTGTCATACGCAATCGTCCAAAACACATTGGCGATCAGCAGCCACCACGCCACTGCCGGAACCTGCCCCTGCACCGCCGCAAACGCCATCGGAATACCAAAACCAAAGGCAATGCCCAAATATGCCTGTGGAATCGCGAAGAACCGCTTGAAAAACGGATACGAACCCGCCAAGATCGCCGCCACCAAGGACAATTTCACACTCAACGGATTGAGAAACAGCAGTAAAAACGCAGCCATCAAAGTCAGAGCCAAAGCCAGCAGCAACGCCTCACGCGTTGTCACCTTGCCCGAAGTCAGCGGACGATTGACGGTACGCTCAACGTGTCGGTCAAAATCACGGTCGGCATAGTCATTAATCACGCAGCCGGCCGAGCGCATCAGTACCGTACCCAGCACAAAAATCACGATCAATTTAAATGACGGCCAGCCGCCCGCCGCCCACCACAGCCCCCACAGCGTCGGCCAGAGCAACAATAAAA
>CAZCYS010000068.1:5762-6989 GCA_964502825.1 uncultured Hydromonas sp.
TCGCGCACCGCTTGCGCCAGCGCACGACACGCCGCCTCACGGCTGAAATTTTTACGCCAGATCAGCACCACGCGACGATGCGGCACATGCGTATCGGACTTTTTGCCATGCACCAGCGGTACATACGACAGCGGATAGTCCTCGCTTTGGATTTTTGGCACGGCCAAGGCGGGCAGAACGGTGATACCAATCCCTGCCGCCGCCATGTAGCGCAGCGTTTCGAGCGAAGAGCCTTCAAAATTGCGCTGCAAACCGTCTTCTTCCACCTTGTACAACGGCGCGTCCGGCGTCGCTTCCAACACATGATCGCGGAAACAATGCCCTGCGCCCAATACCAGCAAGGACTCTTTGCGCAGCTCGTGACTGTTGATCTGCGCCTTTTTCGCCAGCGGATGCGCCTGCGGCAAGGTCACGAAAAACGACTCATCGTACACGGGTTCGACTTCCAAACCCGCCTCGGCAATCGGCAGCGCCAAAATCGCCGCATCCAGCCGCCCCTGTTTCACCCATTCGATCAAATGGTGCGTGTACTCCTCCTGCACGATCAGCGGCATCTGCGGGTAATGCTTAAACATATGCGACATTAGGTGCGGCAACAGGTACGGCGCGATGCTGTAAATCACGCCAATATGCAGCGGCCCGGCCAACGGGTCGCGCCCATGCACGACCATATCCTTGATCGCCGAGACCTGCGAGAGCACCTGCTGCGCCTGCGCCACCACCTGCTCACCGACGGCGGTCACGCTCACATCCTGCATGCTGCGCTCAAACAAGGTCACGCCCAATTCCGCTTCGAGCTTGCGAATCGCCACCGACAGCGTGGGTTGACTGACAAAGCACGCCGCCGCCGCACGGCCAAAGTGTTTTTCGCGCGCCAGCGCGACCACATAGCGTAATTCCGTTAAGGTCATCATCCCTCCTTTTTTAAACCGACAACAATTCCGCGCGATTACCGAGCCAACGTTGCAAATGCATGTGCGCGGCATTGACATCATTCGCCATCAGCCAATCGGCCGCATCACGCGCCAACTCCAGCAGTGTCACATCGGTTTCCAAATCGGCAAAACGCAACAGCGGCAAGCCGGACTGACGCACGCCGAGAAACTCACCCGCACCGCGCAAATGCAAATCGCGCCGCGCCACCTCAAAGCCATCGGTGGTCTCGTACATCACCTTGAGCCGCTCTTTCGCAATCGGCGAGAGCGGCGTTTCAAACAGCAAAATACA
>CAZCYS010000069.1:0-6974 GCA_964502825.1 uncultured Hydromonas sp.
TGCGCCCTGTTTGATGAGTTAAACCACTTCCCAATGTTTATTTTTTCGCCTCGGTGAAATTGCCGTAGTTCATGATTTTTTCCATGCGGCCGGCGAGTAGTTCGTCATTCGGTTTGCTTTGCAGGGAAATCAGCGCGTCGGCCAAGGCTTTTTTGATGGTTTGCGCCGTGGCTTTGTGGTTGCGTTGTGCGCCGCCCAATGGCTCGCTCAGCACTTTATCGACCAAGCCGAGCTGTTTCAAGCGCGCGGCAGTGATGCCCATGGCTTCAGCCGCTTCCGATGCTTTGTCCGCGCTCTTCCATAGGATTGAGGCGCAGCCTTCGGGCGAAATCACGGAGTAGATGGCGTATTGCAACATCAGCACGGTGTCGGCAACTGCCACCGCCAGCGCGCCGCCCGAGCCGCCTTCGCCAATTACGGTGGCGATGATCGGGGTTTTGAGTTTGGCCATTTCGTATAAATTACGTCCAATGGCTTCGGACTGGCCGCGCTCTTCCGCACCGATGCCCGGATACGCACCCGGCGTGTCGATGAAGGTGAAAATGGGTAAGCGGTATTTTTCGGCCAAGTGCATCAGGCGCAGCGCTTTGCGGTAGCCTTCGGGGCGCGGCATACCGAAATTGCGCAGACCTCGCTCTTTGGTATCGCGGCCTTTTTGATGACCGATGACCATGCACGGTTGGCCTTCGAATCGTGCCAAGCCGCCCACAATCGCGGCGTCATCGGCAAATGCACGGTCGCCGTGCAGTTCGTGAAAATCGGTGAAAATCAGGTCGATGTAGTCGAGCGTGTAAGGGCGTTGCGCATGACGCGCGACTTTGACCACTTGCCACGGTTCGAGTTTGGCGTAGGTGTCTTTGGTCAATTCATCGCTTTTTTTCTTCAGGCGAGTGATTTCTTCTGAGATATCGACCGCCGAGTCGCTTTGCACCAAACGCAGTTCTTCGATTTTGCTTTCTAAATCCGCAATTGGCTGTTCAAAGTCTAAAAATATTTGTCTCACACCATTTCTCCGTGATTAGAACGGGCGCATTTTAACAAAGTTTTTCGCGCCCATGTGGGCAAAACACCGCACGTCCGTTCGTAAAACCGCCCTACTCAAGCCCAGGAAAACCCGCGTCAATAGGCGACTTCGACCGGATCAAGACTGCGCCACAAGTACCATGTGGCGACGCTCGCCCAAGGGGAAAATCGTTCAAAGTACAAAACTCGCGCCTGTTTGGGTGTCAGGCGCTGATCGATATGATAAGCCTTTTCCAAGCCGCGCAATAGCCCAATATCATCTACGGGGAATACATTGGGGCGCAGCAGCGTGAACATCAGGAACATTTCCGCCGTCCAGCGGCCTATCCCATGAATGCCGGACAACTCGTCAATGATGGCCTGATCGCTGCGCTGCGCCCAATATTCGTGTCCTCGATGACTGATGCGATTACGCACGAAAAATTGCGCCACTTCGTGCACATATTGCGCTTTTCGCGCTGACAGTCCGACGCTGCGCAATTGTTCCGGCGTACATTGCAGCATGGTTCTCGGCGTCATGCGCGGACACAGCGCCTCCAGACGCGCCCAAATGCTATCGGCGGCACGCACGGAGATTTGTTGCCCGACCACCGAGCGCACCAGGGTGTAAAACGGTTGCCCGCGCGAGCTCATAATGCTGTCGGGGTAACGTTGGATCAACGCCGCCATCACTGCATCGTTCTGCGCCAATTCGTGCGTGGCCTGCGACCAGTAATCGGGCCGCTGGTATCCGTTGCGACGGGAATTACGCCGAACGGGTTGGGAGGTAGTTTGAACGGCGGAGGTGGTCATATCTCTATAAGAAATACGGAAAAAGTAAAACCCTAGTTTTTCCGTGCTTAGTATTAGAAATTTTGTCAGGGAAACCCTGACAAAATTTGAATAAAATCAAAATGTTAAAATTGCGTACTTTCAAGCGGTACTTCCATCTATCAATCCTTGAGCTGAAAAACATACTTGTTCCGCATTTTCTATATTTATTCGCTCAAGACCACGTATCAATCAGCGCACCGCCTTGTTCGAGCAAGAAGTGTTTGAATGCTTTGAGCGTCGGTGAGAGTTTTTTGTTTTTCAGGTGAATCACCTGCCATTTGCCCTGAATCGGTGTGTCGACCACATCCAGCAGTGCGATATAGCCCGCAGCCAGCTCATGCCGAATCGTGCGCAGCGATAAAAAGCTCAAGCCCATATTTGCCATCACCGCCTGTTTGATGGTTTCGTTACTCGGCATTTCCATGAAAATTTGCATCTGCGCCTGATGTTCATCAAAACAGCGCTCCATCGCCGCGCGCGTACCCGAGCCGCGTTCACGCACGACGAACGGGTACTCGCTCAGCAATTCGTAGCTGATGTTTTTCTTGCGTGAGAGCGGATGCGACGGCGCACAGACGAAGGCCTGCGGATTGCTGGCGAACGGCTCACCCACATAGTCGGACGAATCGGGAACGCGCCCTGAGATGGCTAAATCCACTTCGTTGCGCTCAATCATGCCAAACACGTTTTCCTTGTTATCGATGTGCAAGCGCACATCAATCGTCGGGAACATACGGTTAAACTGTACCAAGAGCATCGGGATAAAGTATTTACTGGTGCTGACAATCGCCAAGTCAATCTGCCCGCGTTTCATACCGGCGTGCTCGGCCATGACGGCTTCCAAATCTTTGAGCGAGGCGATCACTTGACCGGCCTGCGCCATAAAGTCCTGTCCGGCGTGGGTCAGGCGAATATTGCGTCCGACACTTTCAAACAGCGCGATGCCGAATTCGTCCTCCAACTGACGCAATTGCATCGACACCGCCGGCTGCGTGATGAATAGTTTCTCTGCGGCCTTGGAAACCGAGCCGAGCTTGGCGACCTCGAAAAACGTCTTGAGCTGACGCAAGGTATAGTTAGGCATGAAATGCTCCGTGTGTTGTGCTGTGATGGTTGTTATATCAAACAATCCTTATAGTTGGATTTTTGGAAAATTTACATAAAAAATCAAATCACGCTGATTCTTTGAAAAAATTGAAATTTTCTTCTGCGAATCATACCAAGCCATACCAAATTTATCAATTTTTTTGATACACCCCGATCAGTTGAGACGATTTTTTTATCAATCGCACCACAGCGCTGACACTAAAGAAACACTTCCGATTCACCACGGATGCAAATTGCCCTACCCGTTCAGGTGCTTTACAATGGCGCATTACCATTTTTTAGAAAGCCAATATCATGAGCGCAGCTTATCTCCCCCCGCAATTACGCATCGCCCCGTCGATTTTATCGGCGGATTTCGCCCGACTGGGCGAGGAAGTGCGTGCCATCGAGGCCGCCGGTGCGGACTGGGTGCATTTTGATGTGATGGACAATCATTATGTGCCCAACCTGACCATCGGCCCGCTGGTGTGCGAGGCGATCCGCCCGCACGTGCAGATTCCGATTGACGTTCATTTGATGGTCGAGCCGGTCGATGCGCTGATTCCGATGTTCGCCAAAGCAGGCGCGAACATCATTACCTTTCATCCCGAAGCCTCGCGCCATATTGACCGCACCTTGTCCTTGATTCGCGATCATGGCTGCCAAGCAGGTTTGGTGTTCAATCCGGCCACACCGCTGTCGTTCATGGATCATGTCATGGACAAACTAGACGTGGTTCTGCTGATGAGCGTGAACCCGGGATTCGGCGGACAAGCGTTCATCCCCGAAACGCTGAATAAACTGCGTGCCGCACGCGCCAAAATCGACGCGCACATGCAATCCGGCGGGCAAAAAATCCTGCTCGAAATCGACGGCGGTGTAAAAGTAGACAACATCGCGCAGATCGTCGCCGCCGGCGCGGATGTCTGCGTCGCAGGCAGTGCCGTTTTTGGCGCGCCGGACGCGGATAGCGGCTATCGCGGTGTGATGCAGGCCTTGCGCGCGCCGGTTCAACTGAGCCTATAAATCGTGCCGCAAGTTGACCGATAAATCCTCGCGAATGACCGCCTATCAATGATAAAATGGCGGTCATTATTTTTGTCCTATTTTCTATCACGCAGCACTCGTTTTAATTGTTCATCATTATTCTTTGAGAAAGCAAACAACATGAGCACACAGACCCCAGAAATGTCCCGCCGAATGGCCAACGCGATTCGCGTCCTATCCATTGATGCCGTAGAAAAAGCCAAATCCGGCCATCCGGGCGCACCGATGGGCATGGCGGAAATCGCCCAAGTATTGTGGGGCAGCCACCTGAGCCACAACCCAAAAAACCCGAATTGGTTCAATCGTGATCGCTTTGTGCTGTCCAACGGCCACGGCTCCATGTTGATTTACTCATTGTTGCATCTGACCGGCTACGATTTGCCGATGGAAGAAATTAAGAATTTCCGCCAATTGCACAGCAAAACCGCTGGCCATCCCGAATACGCCATCACCCCGGGCGTAGAAACCACCACCGGCCCGCTTGGTCAAGGTATTGCCAATGCAGTCGGCATGGCTTTGAGCGAAAAATTGCTCGGCCAAGAATTCAATAAACCCAATCACGCCATCGTCGATCATTTCACCTACGCCTTTTTGGGCGACGGCTGTATGATGGAAGGCATCAGCCACGAAGCCTGCGCTTTGGCCGGCACGCTCAAATTATCCAAATTGATCGCGTTCTGGGATGACAACGGCATTTCGATTGACGGCCATGTCGAAGACTGGTTCTCTGATGACACACCGGCACGCTTTGCCGCCTACGGCTGGAACGTGATTGCCAATGTCGATGGCCACGATACCGCTGCCATCGAAGCAGCCCTGTTCGCCGCCCAAGCACAAGCCAAAACTGCCGACGGCAAACCTACGCTGATCTGCTGCAAAACCGTGATCGGCAAAGGCGCGCCGAATAAACAAGGCACGCACGACGTACACGGCGCGGCGCTCGGCGCGGATGAAATCGCCGCCACCCGCGCAACCCTCGGCTGGACGGACGAGCCGTTCGTGATTCCGGCAGACATCAAAGCTGCATGGGACGCCACCGCCAAAGGTGCGGAACGCGAAGCTGCGTGGGACGCGCAATTCGCCGCCTATCGCGCCGCTTACCCCGCGGAAGCCGCCGAATTTGAACGCCGTATGAGCAAACAATTGCCCGCTGATTTTGCAGAAAAACTGAAAGGCGTATACGCACAGATTGCCGAGAAAACCGACGCAGTGGCCACGCGTAAAGCCAGCCAAAATGCATTGGACGCATTGGCGCCCTTACTGCCAGAATTTTTCGGCGGCTCAGCCGACTTGACCGGTTCAAATTTAACCAACTTCAAAGGCTGCGTGCGCGTCAAGCCCGGCGTTTGGGGCAACCACCTGTCCTACGGCGTACGTGAGTTTGGCATGGCCGCAATGATGAACGGCATGGCGCTGTACGGCGGCTACATTCCCTACGGCGGCACTTTCCTCACCTTCTGCGACTACTCGCGCAACGCGATTCGCATGGCCGCATTGATGAAACAACGTGTGATTCACGTCTTCACCCATGACTCCATCGGTCTGGGCGAAGACGGTCCGACGCATCAAAGCGTCGAACACGTTCCCAGCCTGCGCATCATCCCGAATCTGGATGTATGGCGTCCAGCGGATGGTTTGGAAACCGCCGTTGCGTGGGGCGAATCCATTCTGCGCATGGACGGCCCAAGCGCATTGATTCTGTCGCGTCAAAACCTGCCAAACGTTACCCAGCTCAATCAAGCCGAATTGATCGCCAAAGGCGGCTACGTCCTGAAAGACGCGGATCATGCCCAAGCGCTCATCATCGCCACCGGCTCAGA
Organism: uncultured Hydromonas sp.; assembly: GCA_964502825.1. Classification (GTDB taxonomy): domain Bacteria; phylum Pseudomonadota; class Gammaproteobacteria; order Burkholderiales; family Burkholderiaceae; genus CTSOIL-112. The sequence goes on from CAZCYS010000069.1 coordinate 5,790, forward strand.
AGTCGAAATCGCACTCCAAGCCCAGAAACAATTGGCCGAACAAGGTATCGCCGTACGGGTCGTCTCTATGCCGTGCACCTCCGCATTTGACCGTCAAACCGCTGAATATCAAAACAGCGTGTTGCCACGCAATCTGCCTGCCGTTGCGATTGAAGCAGCACAGCCGGACTTCTGGCACAAATATGTCGGACGCGGAGCAGTGGTTGGCATGACTACCTTTGGTGAATCTGCCCCTGCTAAAGAGTTGTACCAATATTTTGGCATTACCGCAGAAAAAACGGTTGAAGCAGTTAAGCAACAATTGGTATAAAAGATATCTTAGGTAATCGTTTAAATAGCATAAAGTTATACCGATAAGCGCATCAAATACCGTAAAAAATGATGGCGGTTTGGAGTACAATAAGCGGTGTGACTTTCATCGGTTGTAACCACTAACAAGGAGTGAACAATGACTATCAAAGTAGGGATTAACGGTTTTGGTCGTATCGGTCGTATGGTATTTCGTGCGGCGGTTGCGGATTTCAAAGACGATATCGAAATCGTCGGTATCAACGACTTGCTCGAGCCAGACTATTTGGCATACATGCTCAAATTCGACTCAGTGCATGGCCGCTTCAAAGGTGACGTGAAAGTTGAAGGTTCTAACCTCATCATCAATGGCAAAACCATTCGCCTGACCGCGATCAAAGACCCTGCTGAACTGAAATGGGACGAAGTTGGCGCGGACGTTGTGGTTGAATCAACCGGCTTGTTCCTGACCAAAGAAACCGCACAAAAACACATCGATGCCGGCGCGAAAAAAGTCATCATGTCTGCACCATCCAAAGACGACACCCCGATGTTCGTTTATGGCGTGAACTGCGGTACCTACGCAGGTCAAACCATCATCTCTAATGCATCATGCACCACCAACTGCTTGGCACCGGTAGCCAAAGTACTGAACGACAACTTCGGTATCAAACGCGGTTTGATGACCACCGTTCACGCAGCAACGGCTACTCAAAAAACCGTTGACGGCCCGTCAAACAAAGACTGGCGTGGTGGCCGTGGTATTTTGGAAAACATCATTCCATCATCCACTGGCGCAGCCAAAGCCGTTGGCGTAGTGATTCCAGAACTCAACAAAAAACTCACTGGTATGGCATTCCGCGTACCGACTTCAGACGTGTCTGTAGTTGACTTGAC
>CAZCYS010000070.1:0-6962 GCA_964502825.1 uncultured Hydromonas sp.
TTCGGCGGTACAAAGTAGTTGTTGTACACATGCGAATCCACCCGCACACCCGGACCACCCGCTGTATGCCACATGGTGATGCGCCCTGGGCTCGGGGTGAATTTGAATGGGTCTTCGGCATTGATACGACACTCAATCGAGTGACCTTTGAGCACGATGTCGCGCTGACGGAAACGCAATTTTTCACCCGCCGCAATGCGAATTTGCTCTTGCACAATGTCAATGCCCGTCACCATTTCGGTCACCGGATGTTCCACTTGCACACGGGTATTCATTTCGATGAAGTAGAACTCGCCATTCTCATACAAAAATTCAAACGTACCCGCACCGCGATAACCGATTTTTTTACACGCGTCCACACAGCGCGCACCGATTTTATCCACCAATTTACGCGGGATACCCGGCGCAGGCGCCTCCTCAATCACTTTTTGGTGACGGCGTTGCAAAGAGCAATCACGCTCGCCCAAGTAAACCGCATTGCGGTGTTGGTCGGCGAGAATCTGAATCTCGATATGGCGCGGATTTTGCAGGAATTTTTCCATGTACACGTTCGGATTGCCAAACGCGGCTTGGGCTTCCGCCTTGGTCATCGCCACCGCATTAAGCAAAGCAGCCTCCGAATGCACCACACGCATCCCGCGACCACCGCCACCACCGGCGGCCTTAATGATGACAGGAAATTTAATCGCGCGTGCCATGCGCAGGATTTCCTGCGGATCGTCCCCCAATGCTTCGGGCGAACCCGGAACCGTCGGTACACCCGCACGAATCATTGCCTGTTTCGCCGCAACTTTATCGCCCATGATGCGGATGGATTCAGCCGTCGGGCCGATAAACACAAATCCGGATTCCTCAACACGCTGTGAAAAATCGGCGTTTTCTGACAAGAAACCATAACCCGGATGAATCGCATCAGCGCGAGTGACCTCGGCCGTGGCGATCAATGCGGTCATATTCAGATAACTTTGCGCAGAAGGCGCAGGCCCGATACACACAGCTTCGTCAGCCAGCTTCACGTATTTCGCTTCACGATCGGCCTCGGAGTAAACCACCACGGTTTTAATCCCCATTTCACGGCAGGCCCGCTGAATCCGCAAAGCAATTTCACCTCGATTGGCGATGAGAATTTTTTTAAACATAGCACGCTTTCATCAAATTGGGTACACATGCACCAAGCACGGCTCTATCGTTTTCTATCATTTGAGCGAGCAAGGCACAAGGCACTATTCGGAATCATTTTCAGAACATTCGACACGGTATCTGCGTAGCACCACAGCGATCTACGCACCGTATCGGCTCGAATCATCAGCCAATGATGAACAACACTTGACCGTATTCCACCGGCTCGGCATTTTCAACCAAAATTTGTTTGATCACGCCATCGGTTTCCGCTTCGATTTCATTGAGTAACTTCATGGCCTCAATGATGCACAGGGTTTGGCCTTTTTTCACCGCAGTACCAACTGTGACGTACGGCGCAGCGCCCGGCGCGGATGCGGCGTAGAACGTACCGACCATCGGTGATTTGACTGGCGTGCCGGCTTCTTGTGCCGGAGCAGCGGCAGGTGCTGGCGCAGCAACCGCAGGTGCAGCAGCCGCTGCCACTGGTGCCGCAGCAACCGCTGGCGCACTGTGTACCACTTGCGGTGCAGACACCATGACGGAACCGCCGCCTTTAACGATACGCACCTTACCTTCGGCCTCAGTAATTTCCAACTCTGATACTTCCGATTCAGACACCAAATCAATCAGTGTTTTGAGTTTACGCAAATCCATTCTGCTCGCTCCTTTAGAATTATTGGAATCGATGTTGCCATCGATGGGTATATGCTGCGCCGCCATGATTCAACACAAAAATAAATAGGCGGCACAATGATCCAATGAACACGTATTTGATGCGAAACCACTCAAAGCCCAAACAGCCAAGCAGCACAGCATCCCATACGGCCTTGAAAATGACCATATATTATTGGAGTGCGATTATACGCCTTAAAATTCGTGAAAGTGACTTATTTTCGCTTATTTTTCGATATTTTTCGCTAAAACAAGTTAAATAGAACGAACGTTCAGATTTTTAAAACCTTCAAAACAAGAGAGTATTTAACGCCATCTTATTTATTTTTATAATCGATAGCGTTCTGATAAGTTCATTTAAGCGGATTTTGCCTTCAGTTTCTGCGCCCAGTAGGATAAGGCCGCTTCATAGCCATAAGCACCCAAACCGCAGATCACCCCAACCGCCAAATCAGACATGAAGGAGTGGTGACGGAATGGCTCGCGTTGATAAACATTGGACAAATGCACTTCAATGAACGGAATTGCCACGCCCGCGAGTGCATCACGAACCGCAACGCTGGTATGCGTGAACGCCGCCGGATTGATAATGATAGCCTGATGCTGCCCTCGCGCGCGGTGAATCGCCTCAACGATTTCACCTTCGTGATTACTCTGGTAGGTCTCCAACGCAAGCCCCAATTCCTGCGCCTGCTGCTGTAAACGTTGATTCACATCCGCCAAGGTTTGCGAACCATATACCTCGGGTTCGCGTGTACCCAATAAATTTAAATTCGGACCGTGAATCACTAAAATACTGTTCATAATCATCTCTTTTGCTGATTTTGCTGCTTTGAAGTCATGTAATCAAATCCAAAATAGTACTGATGCGATTTTAATCAGCGTTATCTATTTTTGCATGCAGATAGCGTTGCTACACGATAAAGTGAATATTACACCGTGTTGGCACCCGTGACCACCCAAAGTATGCTCAAGCCGACGCCCGTAAGCTCGCTCATCGCGTCTTTGAGTGTATCCATAACCGGGAACAGCATTTTGCTCTGCGCCACATCGCTGTGTATCAACCACACTTGCGGTACAGAACCGTCCTGCGCGTTCAATTGCGCCTGCAATCGATCGGCGTATTCACCGGTCACATCGTACAGCGCATCTAAATTTTCCCCGAAATAGTCAGGAAAATTCAAACGTGCGGCCAATAGCGCCAAAACCTCAGCAGCATCAACCGCTTTGCGCACGTCCACCGTGCGCACATCTGCACCCAACTCGGTGGTGTACACCGCCAGATAATCACCAAGGCCATCGTCACGACCAACACCGTCGGCAGCTGCCGATTTGGATGCCTCGGACACATCAGCGATATGGCACTCAACCCATTTACCCACGATGCGCGACCACAATTCGGTTTTAATTGGATTCATGCTCACTCCATCCGTACCCGCGCAAAACTGCGGTAGTGATCGCTGGTGTAATAGTATTCGCCGCTATTGGCATTGTCGCCCGTCGTTCCCTGTCCGGAAACGATACGGCGCGCTCCGCGATTGTCAGCGCCAGGAGTCGGCACGGTGTATTCTTGATAATAGCCGCGCGGTTGGCTCGGCAAAATCCGTTCGCGGTTGCTGAATGTTTGCCCGTCTTGGCGATAGGGAAAACTGGCACGCTTTTGAATCATACCAATCACCGTTTGCGCTTCTTTGGGCAAGGCCGCATAGTCTATCGTCCCGATGCCGCCGGCATAATCAGCATCGGCTTTAGCGTTGGATGACTCGGTAGAACGTTTGCCCGAGCCATTGTTGCTTTTTGCACTGACCTCTGGCGTCGCACCCTCATTGGCGCGGTTGTTGGCCGTATTTTTTTGCGTGGCAATGGTCGATTTTGATCCCGAATTGGCATCCGAGCTCAAATGATAAATACGAAAACACGCCGCCAGCAAAGCCAGCGACAGCACCACAACCAAAATCTGTAACGTCCGACGAGTCATATCGTGAGCCGTTTCAATTAACTCGGTTCTGCCGAGTTGGCAGCAGCATCGCCCGTACCGTCACCAATACCACCTGTACCACTGTCAATCGACAGCGCCGAAGCCAGACGCGGCGTAAGCGTGTACACGCCCGACCAACTGGCTTGATCCAAAATATGCCCTTCCATACGGCGTTGCACCGCGCTGATATTGAGTTTACTCGCCAGCGGCATACTCAATTCAGGGATGTCCAAGGCATACAACGTAAAGGTGTATTTGTGTACGATGGAGTCATTCCACGGCGGGCATGGACCGTCGTAACCGTAGTAATCACCGGCCATATCGTAATCGTTGGCAAACCAGTGGGTATAGTCGTTGATGCCATGGCGCATCAGCGTTTCACTGAATTCCTTGATCGGCACAACGGGGCCGGCTTTACCGCGCGGCGTCACTTGATTGGAAAACTGTCCGGCTGCGATTTCACGCATGGAAGCCGGAATATTGATCAAAATCCAGTGGTAAAAATCATCGCGCGGCAAATCGGCGGGCACTTCGCGATCGACTTGATTCACATCCGTCGGATCGGTCGGTGCGCAGTCGTCCACGCACAAAATGACGAACGATTGCGTGCCTTCGGGCACTTCAGACCATGCCAGATGCGGGTTTTTATTATCAGCAAAGCGCACGCGCACTTTTTGATCAATTTGCGCAAAGGCAAACTCCGCTGGAATCACGCCATTATCCGGAAAACTGTCGCTGTGAAGTTTCATGTATTGCACTCCTTTTGATCAAATACGATTTCATGCTCTATATACTGAGTCACTTGTATTTTAGCAGTAGAAGCCATCTCACGCATGGAACATTTTGAAATAAAAATATTCAATGAAACACGGGGTAATCAGCATTGTCTGTATTGGCTGATTGGCGCAATTAACAACCAGATACTGCGCGAGTTTATGGCTGCTCCATAACCAAGCACCACATCAAAAGGCATTGCGTATTTCATCACACGTCGCTGAATTTGTTCGCCAGTCAATCTCTTGTAAGAATATTTGCATAAAGTACACTAAATGGATGAATCCTATCAACAAAACACCGAATTCTATATCGTCAATTAAGGAGGTTACTCATGAGTTCATTAACAGCCGGCCAACGTTTTCGGCAAGCCCTAAAAGAAGAATCGCCGTTGCAGATCGTTGGCGCAATCAACGCCAATCACGCCCTGCTCGCACAACAAGCCGGCTTTAAAGCCATTTACGTTTCCGGCGGCGGCGTGGCCGCAGGCTCGCTCGGCGTGCCTGATCTGGGCATTACCGGTTTGGAAGACGTCCTGATTGACGCGCGCCGCATCACCGATATTTGCGATCTGCCTTTGCTGGTGGACGTAGACACCGGCTTTGGCCCGTCGGCATTTAATGTCGCACGCACCACCAAAAGCATGATCAAAGCAGGCGTTGCCGCCATGCACATTGAGGATCAAGTCGGCGCGAAGCGCTGTGGCCACCGCCCGAACAAAGCCATCGTCCCAGCCGACGAAATGGTCGATCGCATCAAAGCGGCGGTCGATGCGCGTACCGACGAATCATTCTTCATCATGGCGCGTACCGATGCGATTGCCAACGAAGGCTTGGATGCCGCGATTGAACGCGCGAGCAAATACATCGAAGCCGGTGCAGACGGCCTGTTCCCAGAAGCCGCCATTACCTTGGACATGTACAGCGCTTTCGTCAAAGCTTTGCCAAACGTACCGATTCTGGCCAACTTGACCGAATTTGGCCAAACGCCGTTGTTCACCACCGATGAATTGCGCGAAGTCGGCGTCGCCATGACACTCTACCCGCTGTCTGCGTTCCGCGCGGCGAACAAAGCGGCGCTGAATGTCTACAACAGCCTGCGCCAAAACGGCACGCAATCCGGCGTAGTGGACACGATGCAAACCCGTATGGAGCTGTACGCATCCATCGGCTATCAAGCGTACGAAGACAAGCTGGATTTATTCCTAAACAAATAATGTTCTACCCTTCTTGATTAACCTTAACCTCATGGAGACAAGCACAATGAGTAAAGAAACCGCAACCACCGCAACATTCAAGCCGAAAAAATCCGTTGCCCTGTCCGGCGTGGCCGCAGGCAATACCGCACTGTGTACCGTTGGCCGCTCGGGCAACGACTTGCACTACCGTGGTTACGACATCATGGACTTGGCACTCAAATGCGAATTTGAAGAAGTCGCGCATTTGTTGGTACACGGCACATTGCCAACCAAAACCCAATTGGCCAACTACAAAGCGAAATTGCAACGCATGCGCGGCCTGCCGCAAGCGGTCAAAGTCGCTTTGGAACAATTGCCACCGTCCGCGCACCCAATGGACGTGATGCGCACCGGCGTATCGGTTCTGGGCTGCGTCACACCTGAGAAGGACGACCACAATTACGCCGGCGCACGCGACATTGCCGACAAATTGATGGCATGCCACAGCTCCATGCTGCTCTACTGGTACCATTTTGCGCACAATGGCAAACGCATTGAAGTGGAAACCGATGACGACTCCATCGGCGGTCACTTCCTGACCCTGTTGCACGGCAAAAAATGCCCTGATTCATGGGTTAAAGCCATGCACATCTCATTGATTTTGTACGCAGAACACGAGTTCAACGCCTCAACCTTCGCCTCACGCGTGGTAGCAGGTACCGGTTCGGACATGTACTCCGCCATTTGCGCAGGCATTGGCGCATTGCGCGGTCCAAAACACGGCGGCGCGAACGAAGTGGCGTTTGAAATCCAACAACGCTATGGCTCACCAGACGAAGCCGAAGCCGACATCCGCGCACGTGTAGAACGCAAAGAAGTCGTGATTGGTTTTGGCCATCCGGTGTACACCATCGCCGACCCGCGCAACGTCGTGATCAAAAAAGTGGCGCACGATTTGGGTAAAGAGCAAGGCGACATGCGCATGTACGACGTGGCCGAGCGTCTCGAATCCGTGATGTGGGAAATCAAAAAAATGTTCCCGAATCTGGACTGGTTCAGCGCCGTATCGTACAACCTGATGGGCGTGCCGACTGCGATGTTCACCCCGTTGTTCGTCGTCGCTCGTACCGCAGGCTGGAGCGCACATGTGATTGAACAGCGTCAGGACAACAAGATCATCCGTCCAAGCGCGAACTACACAGGTCCGGAAGACTTGAAATTTGTAGCGATCAGCAAACG
>CAZCYS010000071.1:0-6952 GCA_964502825.1 uncultured Hydromonas sp.
AAAACCGAGCCGCTCAAATTCGCACTCACATTTTCATATAAACCCGAGTCGTATAGGGATTTCACGACCACGGCTTCGGAATCCTTGGAATACGTGTCTCCGACCTTGATCGGCAAAATATTGAAAACCGTGGTCGGGTCGCTGCGCTCCAAGCCATCTACCGTGATATCCGAGAGGACTGTGCCTACCGCAGCCTTTTGAGCAGTGGCTTTGGCTGGTACCGCAACGGCTTTTGCTTTGGGCTGTGATGCAGTCACCGCGGTCTGTGCCCACGCAGGACTGGCTGCCAAAGCCCCTACCATGATGATGGCCATATATCCGGGTGTGAAGCGCAGGGTATGTTGTTTTGCAGACATGTTATTCCTATTTTCCATATGAGTTAACGTCTTTTGGCTTTCTGAACCGACTGATGCGATGTGTTCCAATTGGATCACGCAAACCAATGCGCGTCATTGAACAGTGCAATACCCATCAGTAGCAGCAACAGTAGAAAGCCTATTTTTTGTCCAACCACTAAAAATTGTTCTGGCAAAGGCCGCCCTCGGACGGCTTCTGCGGCGTAGTATACCAAATGACCGCCGTCTAATACAGGAATTGGCAATAAATTTAACGTTCCAAGACTGACGGATAATACGGCCAAAAAACCGAGAAATTGTGTGAAGCCGCCATGTGCGCTATTGCCCGCATGCTTGGCAATCGTCACCGGTCCACCGATGTTTTTCACACTCAAATGGCCTGTGAGAATTTTATATAAACCCTTTAAATTCAAGCCCATTTGTTCGATCGTGGTGTTCACGCCCAAATAAATCGCCTTGAAAAATCCACGATGTTCGGTCACCATCGGCACATCCGCAGCAACCTGTATACCCACACGCCCAACCGTGATTGGAGCTTGTCCGGGTTGATTGACCGGCAGCGTTTCGGCCTTCGGCGTGATTTCCGCAGAAAAAGTTTCGTTTTGGCGCTGAACCATCAAGGTCACCACGCGATTCGGACTGGCATGAATGGTATTCAAAATTTGATTGCCGCTGGCACGAACGCCATTGACACCGATCAAAACATCACCGACCTTCAATCCCGCCTGCTCCGCCGGAGAACCGGCCACCACCAGACCAATCGGCGCATTTTTTTGGTACAGCGCCAAACCAACCTGCTCTTGCCAATTTTGTTGATCCAAACTGATCTGAGCCAAGGACAATGGCGAGCTGGTGTGCTCATTGCCTGCCGTGTCGCGCCATTTCAGCGTGATACTGCCTTGATCCAACAGGGTTTTAATCACCGTAGTTTGAACATCTGCGTAGTTTTTAACCGGCTCTTGATTGATTTGCAGCACCGTATCGCCATCTTTGATGCCGGTTTGTGCCAATACCGACTGCGTATTCGGCGAGGCCAACACTGGCGCAGGCATTTTCGCCGTGCCATATTGCAGCCCCGCAAAGACCACAGCGGCAAAAATTAAGTTCACCAGCGGACCGGCCGCGACAATCGCCATGCGCTGCCACACCGAGCGCGAAGCAAAGCTGCCTGCAACGGCCTGTGACTGCGACTCTTTGGTCGCTATGCTGTATTCGCCACGCATTTTGACATAACCGCCCAGCGGAATGCTAGCGATGCAAAACTCCGTGCCTTCACGGTTTTTCCAGGTGTACAAGGGTTTGCCAAAACCGACGGAGAATTTTTCAATCGCCACGCCCGAGCGTTTGGCCACCCAATAGTGTCCCCACTCGTGGATGGTCACCAGCACCAAGATGGCGACTAAAAAGGAGAAAAACTCGATCATATAATATTCCTATCGCAGACCAAGCCAAAGACTGACATGGTCTGTCACTATTGAATGGACGCTTTAATATACGCATGCGCCCACGTTCTAACCTGCGCATCAACGGCACAAACGGCCTCTAAACTATCCGGCGCATCGGGATGTAAGGCATTGAGCGCCTGCTCGTTGACCCGCGCGATGTCCAAAAAGGCGATTTGACCGTCCAAAAACGCAGCCACGGCCACTTCATTGCTCGCATTGAGCACAATCGACGCCGCGCCGCCCGTTGTGAGCGCGTCAAACGCCAAACGCAAATTGGCAAATTTCTGCAAATCCGGCTCAAAAAACGTCAGTTGTCCGACGCTGGCCAAGTTTAACAGATTCACTCCCGAGTTCATCCGCGCCGGCTCCTGCGCGGCGTGTCCCAACGCATGGGCAATCGGCACCCGCATGTCGGGATTGCCCAACTGCGCCAAACTCGAGCCATCGACATAATCGACCAAGGAGTGAATCACACTCTGCGGGTGAATCACCACATGGATGCGTTCTGCCGGTACACCAAACAACCAATGCGCCTCAATGACTTCCAAACCCTTATTCATCATGGTCGCCGAATCCACTGAAATTTTGCGCCCCATTTGCCAACGCGGATGCGCGCACGCCTGATCGGGCGTAATATCGCGTAACTGCGCCAGCGGCGTATGCAAAAACGGTCCACCGGAAGCAGTCAAGGTCAAACTCGCGACACCGCGTGCATTCACGCCGGTGATTGATTCGCCACACGGCGGCAAACATTGGTACAGCGCATTGTGCTCACTATCAATCGGCAACAACGTCGCGCCATGCTCGGCGACCGCCTGCGTCATCAGCGCACCGGCCATCACCAGCGACTCTTTATTCGCCAATAACAATTTTTTACCCGCGCGCGCCGCCGCCATGGTTGGCAGCAAACCCGCCGCACCGACAATCGCCGCCATCACGGTGGTGACTTCGGCAGCACTGGACACGTCGCACAGCGCTTGTACACCGACCAAAACCTCAGTTGCACATCCGGTTTCATTGGCCACTGCCTGCAAACGCGCCCGCACATCCTGCGCCACCGCCTCATCCAAAACAACGGCATATTTCGGCTGAAATTGCACGCACTGTTTGACCAACAATTCCGCCTGAGCATTACCCGTCAGTGCAAATACCTCAAACTGCTCGGGATGACGCGCAACCACGTCCAAGGTTGAGCAACCGATCGAACCGGTCGCGCCCAATACCGTAATGACCTGTTTATTCATAAAACCAATTCAATTCAAAATGATTAACCGCGATGCATCGACAACCAACTGAGCAAAACGATCTGCAACGGCAGCACCGGCAAAATGGCATCAATACGATCCAAAATCCCACCATGACCGGGCAAGCTGGAACCACTGTCCTTCACGCCCGCGCAGCGTTTGAGCCACGACTCAAACAAATCGCCGATAATACTCTGATAGGTCAAGAAAAACGCCATAATCAGCACCACGCTGACCGAAATGCGCAAATCAGCAAAGCCATCTGGCTTGAGCCACAGCGCAATCACCGCCAAATAAATCGTCACACCAATCCACGCGCCCGCAGCACCCTCAATCGTTTTACCCGGACTGATAGATGGCGCCAATTTATGTTTGCCCAAGGCGCGACCCGTGAAATACGCAGCAATATCCGCGATCCAAACCACCGCCAACAAACCGAGCAAAAACCAACCTTCCTGCGGCGATTGACGAATGTACAAAAAGCACAAACCGGCAGGCAGCAGTACCAAGGCACCACACAGCATCAACAACCAACGATTGCTCACTTTCCAGCCAAAATACAACCACAGCGGCACGATAAGCAGCCAAAAAGCCACTGAAACAAACATCGCCATAGAAAAGACCCAAGGATGGTAATGGTTGGCAAACGAGATCCACAGCAAGGCCAGTAAAACCGGCATCAGCATGACATACAAAGCCTTTGGAATCTGTGGCAGCTTGGCCAAATTCGCCCATTCCGCCGCCGCCCACGCCATCAAAATACCCACGCCCGCAAACCACACGCGATTCGGCGCAAAAAACACCATACCGGCAAAAACCAGCAACATAATAATAGCGGTGATGATGCGTTCTTTAAGCATCTCGTCTCCCAATCATTCTAAGATTTCCGTTCAAATCAGTCGTCACATAAATAATCAGGCCAATTCCGTTATTCGTCCCTTAGCACGGGCGCTGTTGGAATTGGCCGTTATCTGAAGCATTCGATTTATGCACTGACATTCTGCACTTGCGCACTGGTTCGACCGAAGCGGCGTTCGCGCTGTTGGTACGAATCAATCGCCTTGGCAAACTGCTCGCGGTCAAACTCCGGCCAATACACCGGTGTGAAATACAGCTCGGTATAAGCCAATTGCCACAGCAGGAAGTTCGACACCCGCGCTTCGCCACCGGTACGGATAAATAAATCCGGCTCCGGTAAATCCGACAGTTGCAAATACGGGCGCAATTCGCTTTCTTCGACAAATGCATCAACCGCCACACCTTGACGCGCGCGCTCGGCCAGCATTTGATTCATTGCATTCAAAATATCCCAACGGCCACCGTAATTCGCACATACGGTCAGCGTCATCACTTCGCCATCCACCGTGGTGTCGTGCGCTTGCTTGATCAAGCCCTGAATCGTCTGGTCAAACGCCTCCAGCGCACCAATCACGCGCAAACGAATACCATTGTCAGCCAAGGCCTTGATTTCACGGCGCAAACTGCGCATGAACAGCTTCATCAAAAATGACACCTCGGTCGGCGGACGACGCCAGTTTTCCGAGCTGAACGCAAACAAGGTCAAATGACGCACGCCCATATCCACGCAAGCACGCACCACTTCGCGCACCATTTGCACACCGCGCTTGTGCCCCCAAACACGCGGCAAGCCGCGCGAAGTCGCCCAGCGACCATTACCATCCATGATAATCGCGATGTGTTGGGGAATCGCCCCGACCTCAGGAACGACTTGGGTGCTGCTGACCGCTGAAGCTGGCACGGCGGATGAAGGGGACTGTGTACTCATAATATTTTCTGCTCAATAATCCAACGCGGCGCTCGCCACGCGGAAGGGACATTGTGACGATGGATGACGTCAACGCAAATCGTGACTACAAAAACCAACTCACTCGAACGCTCACTCGTCATCCACATACGCAACAATGATTAAACCGTCATGATGTCGGCTTCTTTTTGTGTCACCAGTTTGTCAACTTCCGCCACAAATTTATCGGTCATTTTTTGCACATCGTCCTGCGCACGACGCTCATCGTCCTCAGAGATGTCTTTGTCTTTCAACATTTTCTTCAAATGCTCGTTCGCGTCGCGGCGGATATTGCGCACCGCGATTTTGGCGTTTTCGCCCTCGTGTTTGACCACTTTCACCAGCTCTTTACGACGCTCTTCGGTCAAAGCCGGCATCGGCACGCGAATCAAATCGCCCATGGACGCAGGATTCAAGCCCAGGTCCGACTCACGAATGGCTTTTTCCACCGGCGCGATCATATTCTTTTCCCACGGCTGAACGCCGATGGTGCGTGCGTCGATCAAGGTCAGATTGGCCACTTGTGACAACGGCGTGGGCGAACCATAGTAATCAACGTGTACTTGATCGAGCAAGCTCGGATGCGCACGGCCGGTGCGCACTTTGCTCAAATCATTTTTGAGCGACTCGATGGATTTTTGCATTTTTTGGTCGGCGTTTTGCTTGAGTTCTGACACAGACATAATGGCTCCTTGAATGGGTATTTTCACTATTTTTCAGGTATTAACCACTTCTGGTTAAATGCTCGGCGCGAGCACTCTGGCTCGCGCGCGTGAACTACGCTATTTTACTTCATTTTTCAGGGGAATCGGTAAAAATGCGGCGCAAGGACATGAGAAAACGCGAGGCATTTGCCTCGCGTCTCTCGCGTTTACCGTAATGGAGTGTTATTGAAGCGCTTTTAAAAATCGCCTGCTTAGAAAAACGCCTGAATACCGGTCTGCGCACGCCCCAAAATCAGGGCATGAATGTCGTGCGTGCCTTCGTAGGTGTTGACCACCTCAAGGTTGACCAGATGACGTGCGACGTTGAACTCATCGGAAATGCCATTGCCGCCAAGCATATCGCGCGCCAGACGCGCCACATCCAGTGCTTTACCGCATGAGTTGCGCTTCATCATCGATGTGATTTCCACTGCCGCCGTACCCGCCTCTTTCATGCGTCCCAGACGCAAACAACCTTGCAGGCCCAGCGTGATTTCCGTTTGCATATCGGCCAATTTCTTTTGAATCAATTGGTTAGCGGCCAACGGGCGACCAAATTGCTGGCGATCCAGCACATATTGACGAGCGGTATGCCAGCAATCCGCTGCCGCACCCAATGCCCCCCAAGCAATGCCGTAACGCGCCGAGTTCAAGCACGTAAACGGCCCTCTGAGACCGCGCACATCAGGAAAGGCGTTTTCAGCAGGGACAAATACCTCGTCCATGACGATTTCGCCGGTGATTGAGGCGCGCAGGCCGACTTTGCCGTGAATCGCCGGTGCGGACAGGCCTTTCATGCCTTTTTCGAGGATGAAGCCGCGAATCTCGCCCGCATCGTCTTTCGCCCAAACGACAAACACATCGGCGATGGGTGAGTTGGTGATCCACATTTTGCTACCGGTGATAGAGAAACCACCGTCCACCGCGCGGGCGCGGGTGAGCATACCGGCGGGGTCAGAGCCGTGGTTCGGTTCGGTCAAGCCAAAGCAACCGATCCATTCGCCTGCTGCGAGTTTGGGTAAGTATTTTTGCTTTTGCGCCTCGGTACCAAAGGTGGCAATCGGCAACATCACCAAGGAACTTTGCACGCTCATCATCGAGCGATAGCCTGAATCCACTTGCTCAACGGCATAGGCGATCAGACCATAACACACGTCGTTCAAACCCGAACCGCCATACTGCGGATCGATGGTCGCGCCGAGTAAACCGAGTTCGCCCATTTCTTTGAAAATCGCGGGGTCGGTGGATTCGTTGCGGAAGGCATCACGCACGCGCGGCGCGAGCTTTTCCTGCGCATACGCCGTCGCGGTATCCAGCACCATGCGCTCTTCATCAGAGAGTTGGTCACGCAACAGCAGAGGATCGTCCCAGACAAAGCTGGCTTTAGTGGTAGCAGTCA
>CAZCYS010000072.1:0-6931 GCA_964502825.1 uncultured Hydromonas sp.
CTCGAAGGTGTTTTGCACCCGAACGAAACCGCGCTCGAAGGGCCGTTTGGCGATCATACCGGTTACTACAACGAGCAGGAAACCTTCCCGGTGTTTACCGTTGAGCGCATCACCATGCGCAAAAATCCGATTTACCACAGCACCTACACCGGCAAACCGCCGGATGAGCCGGCGGTGCTCGGCGTGGCGCTCAACGAAGTGTTTGTGCCGCTGCTGCAAAAACAATTTCCCGAAATCGTCGATTTTTACCTACCGCCGGAAGGCTGCTCGTACCGCATGGCGATCGTGTCGATCAAAAAACAATACGCCGGTCACGCCAAACGCGTGATGTTCGGCGTGTGGTCGTTCCTGCGCCAATTCATGTACACCAAATACATCATTGTGGTCGATGACGACATCAACACACGCGACTGGAATGAAGTCATCTGGGCGATCACGACGCGCATGGATCCGACGCGCGACACCACGCTGGTGGACAACACACCGATTGACTACCTCGATTTCGCCTCTCCTGTGTCGGGACTCGGCTCAAAAATGGGCTTGGACGCGACCAATAAATGGCCGGGCGAAACCACGCGCGAGTGGGGTACGCCGATTGTCATGGATGCGGCGGTGAAAAGTAAAATTGACGGACTTTGGGCAGATTTGGGGTTGTGATTATCGATCAGCCGTGGCGTGATGATTCGAAAAAAGGTTGAGTGATGCGAAAAAACAAATGGTTATTGACTGGGGCGGTGCTGATTGCCGGTTTGTTTGTTTGGAGCGCAATGAGCCGATTGCCTGCGTTTGAGCAGTCTCAAAATACCGAACCTGCACACCAGAATAAGGATTCTGTTTTGTCGCGGGCTTTGGCGCCGAGTGTGAACGCGCATCCGAATTTGTCGGGTTTGTATCCTTTGGGCAGCGGCTACGATGCTTTTGTGGCGCGTGCTTCGCTGGCTGCCGCTGCGCAACATACCTTGGATGTTCAATATTATATTTGGCATAACGATATCTCCGGCAAGATGCTGTTTCACGCCTTGAAACAGGCGGCTGATCGCGGGGTACGGGTGCGTTTGTTGTTGGACGACAATAACACGCGAGGTATGGATCCGACGTTACAGACTTTGGATCGCCATGCGAATATTGAAGTTCGTCTGTTCAATCCATTTGTTAATCGCGATTTTCGTGCGCTGGGTTATTTAACCGATTTTCCGCGCTTGAATCGCCGTATGCATAATAAATCGTTTACTGCGGACAATCAGGTGAGCGTGGTGGGTGGGCGCAATGTGGGCGATGAGTATTTTGAGGTGGGTGACGGCACGCAGTTTGTGGATTTGGATGCTTTGGTGGCAGGGCAAGTCGTACCCGAGATAACGGCCGATTTTAATCGCTATTGGTATAGCGCTTCGGTCTATCCCTTGGCCTCTATTGTGACCAAAGATGTACCCGAGCAAGCGCTTGATTTGAGTGTGCAAGAGCAAGAAACGACTAAAGCGCGCGCTTATATCGAGGCTTTACATCAATCACAATTAGGCATTGAGCTACAAAACGGCAGTGTCGCATTTGATTGGGTGCCCATCCGTTTAATCAGCGATGATCCGGCAAAAGGTTTGGGCTTGGATAACCCCGAAACCGCCATTGGTGCAAAGATTAAAGAGGTATTGCAAGAGCCTCAACGTGAGTTACTTTTGGTTTCTCCTTATTTTGTTCCTACGCAATCAGGGGTGGACGCATTTAAGGAGCTTCGTGCCAAGGGGGTTCACGTATCGGTGCTGACCAACTCATTGGATGCGACGGATGTCTCAATCGTTCATTCCGGCTATATCAAATATCGCCACGCGCTCTTGGATTCAGGAGTGCAGCTATTCGAGTTGAAAAAAACGGTATCCGGCAAAGTAGGTCGTGATCGATTTTTGACTGGTAATTCAGCGTCAAGTTTACATGCCAAAACATTCTCCGTGGACGGTCAGCGTGTTTTTATCGGCTCCTTTAATTTAGATCCACGCTCGGCTCGGCTCAATACCGAAATGGGGATCGTGGCAGAACATCCGCAACTGGCGCAAAATATGACGACGCAACTGCACGCACAAATGCCTGACCTTGCCTATCAAGTCAAGCAAGACGCACAAGGCAATCTGACGTGGCAAACACGTACAGCGCAAGGACAAGATATCATGCTCGAACACGAGCCTGAAACAGGTGTGCTCAAACGGGCGTGGGTGCAATTTTTATCGTGGCTGCCTTTGGAGCGGATGCTCTGAGCGGCGGGTAACAAAGCAATATTACGATGGCTTTTCTAACGTCTCACATGCTCAGTAAATACTGAGCTTTTACGCTGTTTGCCTGAGATTTTCTACTGCATGAACATTAAAGTTGATGGGTGGTGAGTGGATTCGGGATTGTAGTGAATAAGAATTGCTGCATTTTCGCTGTTTAATGCTTAGGAGATTGAGTGGAGTACATCCTATGAATACCCATATTCAAATTGATGGGCAGGGCGAAGACACCATCGTCATGCTCCATGGCTGGCCGGATACTGGTGCGCTGTGGGCGCGGCAGGTGGCGGATTTACAGGCGGATTATCGCTGTGTGCGGCTCACCTTGCCGGGTTTTGCCGCGGATGAGCAAAGTCGGGCGTTGAGCATGGATGAGGTGGTGGCGTGGCTGGATGAGTCAATTCGGTTTGTGAGTGATCGCCCCGTGATTTTGATGGCGCATGATTGGGGTGCGGTTTTTGCTTATGCTTATGTGCGCGCACATCCTGAGCGCGTGGCGCGATTGATCGGTCTGGATATTGGCGATACGTCGGAGACGTTCACGCGCCGTTTACCGCTCAAACACAAGCTGATGATGCTGGGCTATCAATTACCACTGGCTGTGTCCTATCGTTTGCCGCGCCGTTGGGCAACGCCGCTCACGCGTCGGATTGCGCGGGTTTTACGCGCGCCTGCTGCGCCTGAATCTATTCATGCGGGCATGAATTTTCCTTACTTTCAGGCGTGGTTCGGTGGCAAGGCACGCTATCAGTCATCAACGGAATTTACTCCGTCTTGTCCGATGTTGTTTGTCTATGGCACGCGCAAGCCGTTTCAGTTCTTTGCGCCAGAGTGGGCGCAGAAAATTGCCGCTCTACCGAACAGTCAGGTCACCGCTATGCGTGCGGGGCATTGGATGATGGTGGATGCGCCGGATGAATTCAATCGCATTGTACGTGAGTGGTTGGCACGCACGCCTGATGCGGACTAAGAATGCGTGGAGCCTTGCGCTTTAGCGCAAGCACGCAATCAAATCACTGGGTAACATCGCTGTTTGGCCGAATAGCTCAGCCGCCCGATCACCCGCTGCGCCATGTAGATAGACACTTAAAATTGCGGCGATGTCTGGCGCATAGCCCTGTGCCAAATGCGCCAAAATCACACCGGTGAGCGCATCGCCGCTGCCACCTTTGGCCATACCCGGGTTGCCCGTGGTGTTGTAAAAACTGCGCCCGTCGGGCAGGGCGGTGCAGGTATGCGCTCCTTTGAGTACGATAATCACACCGTAGCGCTGTGCAAACATGAGTTGTGCCTGCTGGCGCAGCGCGTTGGTTGAGGTATCCCAATGCAAATGCGCGACCAAGCGCTCAAATTCCTTCGGGTGCGGCGTGAGGATGCTGTTCGGTGGTAGCAATACCAATAAATCCGGCTCGCTCGCCATGATATTCAATGCGTCGGCATCCAGAACAAGAGGCTTGGGTGGTTTGGGCTGTTGGGCGAGGCTGTGCAATAACGCGCGCAAGGCATGGCGGGTTTCGGCAGATTGACCGATGCCGCAGCCGATTCCAATGGCGTCGTATGACACGGCATGAACGGCCTCGCTCCAAACGCGCTCGTTCGCATCGGTGTGCACCATGGCTTCGGGCGCGGCGGTTTGCAGTGACGTATAGCCGCAATTCGGACTATGAACGGTTAATAATCCCACACCGCTGCGCAAACACGCTCGCGCCGCTAAAATCGCCGCGCCGATGGTTCCGTGCGCACCCGCGATGAGCAATGCGTGGCCGAATGTGCCTTTATGCGCAAACTTGCCGCGTGCTGTGCGCTGTGCTTGCGCCCATTCGCTCGTCACCCATTGCATCGCGCTGTGTTGCGCGGTGATGGCTTGCTGGCTCAAGCCGATGGGTAAAATCTGCCAGTCGCCGACGCGCTCGGCATTCTCCGGCCAGAGCAAGGCGGGCTTGGCGCATTCAAAGGTCACAGTGTGTGTGGCGTGTATCACTGGCCAATCTGCAGGCGTATGCGCGTCGCTCAGTAAACCCGAGGGTAGATCAATGGCAATGAGTGCGGCCGCGGTGTGTGCATTCAGACGCTCAATCACCTGTGCCAACAACCCCTCAGCCGCGCGCGTCGTACCCGTTCCCAGCAATGCATCGATCAGGCAATCGCGCTCAGTGAATGCGCAGGGTTCGGGTAACTCGGCTATGTGCTGAATGCGCTCAATCATGCATTCAATGATATGCTCTGTGGAGGCGTTCTGTTGGTTTGCCAACGTCTGTAAACGCTGCCAATTGATCGCAGCATCGGAACTCATGGCGCTCATCAACGCATCTCCGGTGCTGTGGTCAATCAGATAGGCGCATGCGGTTTGACCACGCGCGCGTAACAATCGCGTGATCGCCAGACCGTCGCCGCCGTTATTACCCAGTCCACAAAATACGTGGTAGCGCGTGTTGCTCGGCATGTGTGCCAGTAGCCAGTCCACGCAGGCCAATGCCGCGCGCTCCATCAGGTCTATCGAGGCAATCGGTTCGTCGTGAATGGTGGCGCTGTCCACCGCGCGCATTTGCGCGGCGGTCAGTATGGACGCGTTGACTGGATTCACAATGGGTTATTTCCAAACAACTTACGCTAAAAGTTGTGAAAACACTTTATCTTGACGGATTTGATCCACTGCTTCTTGCGCTTTCGCCAATAGTTTTTCCACACCCAATTGATCGTTGCCAATGATCATCACGGCGGCTTGATTGGCCTGCGATGGCGAGAGTTTTTTATGCTCAACCAGCCAGTCGGTCAATGCGAGCAGGCGCAGTCCTTGATCCTTGAGTGCGCCGAGTTCGGCGATCAGCCAACTCATGGCGTAGTAGGCATGGGTATTCAGATACAGGATGTGCGTCATGCCCTCAACCTGCGGCAATTGATTGAACGGTGATTGGACGATGGCCTCGGTCGCGTATTTGGCAAATGCTTCCGGCATCGGTTCGCTCGGCGCGAGGTTGATAAAACCTTTGAACGCCTGCGGATAGATGCTCAACCAGCGCACGTCGCGGCGCAGCTCATGCATGTCACGCTCAACTTCTGTGATCGGGCGTTTGAGTTGTTGCTTCAACTCGGCCAGCGCGCCTTTGTAGTGCTTTTTCAATGCCTTGCGCATTTTTTTATCACTGAGCCAGTCGATTTTTTTGTACATCTTTTGAATTTTTTTCAGGCGATCAGATTGCGCCTCGGCGCCATCGGTTGCGGTGGTGTCGAAGTTATCGAGCCAACCGTATTGCTCCAACAGAGTATTCATTTGCGCGGCGGCGATCGTGCGATGGGTTTCCAAATTTTGTTGAAATTCAGGTAACTGCTTGATTTTTTTGAAATCCTTGAGCAAGCCCGTGTAGTAATCCATCACGCCCAAACCGTCTTCGAGCGCTTTAAACTGCTCGTTCAGGCGCGCCATTTTTTTGTCATCTTGTGCGCTCATCAGCACGCGGCTCATGCCTTCCAAATAAAACAGCGGCGTGCGCGCGTCGTGTTCGAGCAGATAGGTCGCAGGATCGGATGAGCCGGCCGCCTGTTGCAACAATCGCGCCCACAGGGTGGTGTAGTGTATAAACAGTTGTTTGCTGTGTTTCATGAGATCCTCCAAGCGGTTTAATCATACTTTTATTATACGCCGCCTCCATCGCTCTGCGCGCGAATCTTCGCGCATCTTGTGGGTATGCGCTGACTTTGTGCTGGCTTTGAGTCCAGTTTGTGTTACAATTCGCGCCGCTTTCGGACTGTTTCCGTCGGGCTTTCTTAATTTTCCCTCCGCCTATTTTGCGGACTTTGGAGTCTCTATCATGGTTGTCATTTGGACTGCTTTATATGTCTTGGCGATTTTGCTCGCTAACCTTACTTTGAATCATTTCATTACGCTGCCCGGCGGCTACGGTTTGCTCAGCATCGGTACGCTGTTTTTCGGTGCGGTGTTTACCTTGCGCGATCGTCTGCACATGTTTGGCCTGAAGGCGGTGTATCTTGCCATTGCCTTGGCTTTGCTGGTGAATGCCACGGCAGGCTGGTTTTTGATGGCAGACGAGCCGCATCGACTGCGTTTTCTATTTGCCTCATTCAGCGCGATTTTGATCAGCGAGTTGACCGATACCGTGATTTACCACAATATGATGCAGCGCTCTTGGCTCACGCGCGCGCTGTCGAGCAACGCGATCAGCATTCCGCTGGACACCATTTTGTTCACCTTGCTGGCGTTTTACGGCATCATGAGCACGGCGGAAATGGTGCAAATCGTCTATGCCGATTTGATTTTTAAAGCGATTGTGGCGACTTTGGTGGCATTGGCGGTGCATTTCGGCCTAAAAAAGCGCAGCGGCGCGGCTAAATTGGCCGTATAAATAGATCGGTTTAAAGCTATGACTTGGCAAACACACGATTCCGCGCACGTCGCTGCGCCGCTGAAAACGATTAGCAACGCTGCGCCCGAATTGCAGACCCAGATCGAGCATGTGATTGACCTGCCGATCCTGTGTCTGCGCAGCCAAAATCCCGCGCACGGCAGCACCCTGAGTATTGCCTACACACCGACTGAGCGCATTCTCGAATTGTTCGCACTGGATGCCTACATCAAAGCCTACATCGGCCACACAGTGGTGCGCGATATGGAATTTTTCGTGCAAACCATTGCCGCCGAATGCGCGCGGGTACTC
>CAZCYS010000073.1:0-6545 GCA_964502825.1 uncultured Hydromonas sp.
GTTCGGTGCTGCGCCGCGTGGAGAATCTGTATGCCAAAGAGGGCTGGTCGCCGGTGGTCGCGCCGGAGTTGGAGTTCTATTTGGTGAGCAAAAATACCGACCCGAATCAGCCCTTGATTCCGCCGGTTGGCCGCAATGGCCGTCGCGAAGCAGGTCGCCAGCCGTACAGTATCGACGCGGTGAACGAATTTGATCCGCTGTTTGAGGATATTTACGACTACACTGAGGCGATGGACTTGGACGTGGACACGCTGATTCACGAGGTGGGCGCGGGTCAGATGGAGATTAATTTTTTGCATGGTAAGCCGTTGGATTTGGCCGATAAAGTGTTCTTCTTCAAACGTACTTTGCGCGAAGCGGCCATTCGTCATGATATGTTCGCCACCTTCATGGCCAAACCGATGCAGGGCGAGCCAGGCTCGGCCATGCACATTCACCAATCGGTGATTGACTTGGATACCGGCAACAATATTTTCAGCCGTGCCGATGGCAGCATGTCGGATCAGTTTTTACACTACATCGGCGGTTTGCAAAAATACATGCCGTTGGCGATGGCGCTGGTTGTACCGTATGTGAACTCGTATCGCCGCATCACGCGTAATGCCACAGCGCCGATCAATGTGCAGTGGGGGCGGGATAACCGCACGGTGGGTTTCCGCGTACCGTATTCATCGCCTGCGGCTCGTCGTGTGGAAAACCGCATTGCCGGTTCTGACGCGAACCCGTATGTGGCTCTGGCTGTCACTTTGGCGTGTGGTTATTTGGGCATTAAAAACCAAATCGAGCCTACGGCGGAAACCACCGGAGCGATCAATGGTTTGGACTTTGAGTTGCCACGCAGTTTGGGCGAAGCTTTGCACGCGCTGGACGAGTGTCCGGAGCTGCACGAAGTATTGGGCGAGGATTTTGTGAATCTGTACATTTCGGTGAAAGATGCCGAGTACGAAGAATTCATGAAAGTGATCAGCCCGTGGGAGCGTGAAAACCTGCTGCTGACGGTTTAATTAGTGAGCCGTGACGACGCAATGACACGGCTTCAAACGCTTATTTCGATCATCCATTATGACAAGAGGGGTAGACATGAGTAGCATCAACACCAAAGAGCTGCAAGCGAAAGATTCTGCACACTTTATGCATCCGTTCACAGACACCAAATCACTGTCTGAACGTGGCGCGCGCATCATCACGCACGGTGAGGGCGTGTATGTGTACGACTCACACAATGAGAAGATTCTCGATGGCATGAGTGGTCTGTGGTGCGTCAATATGGGTTATGGTCAGCAATCGATTATTGATGCGGCGACCGAGCAGCTCAAAGTGCTGCCGTTCTACAATAGCTTTTTCAATACCACCACGCCGCCGTCTGTGGAGTTAGCCTCGCTATTGGCGCAGGTTGCACCCGAAGGCTTTAATCACGTGTTTTACAGCAGCTCTGGCTCTGAATCGAACGACACCAATCTGCGTATGGTGCGCCGCTACTGGGACATCAAAGGGCAAAAACAGCGCAAAACCATCATCAGCCGTAAAAATGCCTACCACGGCTCGACCGTCGCCGGCGCGTCGCTCGGCGGTATGACCGGCATGCACGAACAAGGCGATCTGCCGATCCCCGGTATCGTCCACATTGAACAGCCGTACTACCGTGAAAACGGCATGAAACTGGGCGTATCCGAAGACGAATTCGGCATCATCGCTGCCGGCTGGCTCGAAGAAAAAATCCTCGAAGTCGGGCCGGACAAAGTGGCCGCCTTTATCGGCGAACCGGTGCAAGGCGCGGGCGGCGTCATCATTCCACCGAAAACCTACTGGCCGGAAATCCAACGCATTTGCGATAAATACGGCGTGCTGATTATTTCTGACGAAGTGATTTGCGGCTTCGGTCGCCTCGGTACATGGTTCGGCTGCGAAACCATGGGCTTCAAACCCGATCTGATCACCTTTGCCAAAGGCGTGACCTCGGGTTATATTCCGCTTGGCGGCGTATTGGTCGGTGATCGCGTCGCCAAAGTGTTGATCGAAGAAGGTGGCGAATTCAATCACGGCTATACCTACTCCGGTCATCCGGTGGCGTGTGCGGTGGCGATGGCGAACATCAAGCTGATGCAGGAACAAGATATTGTCAACAAAGTCAAAAACGACACTGCGCCGTATTTGAAAGAGAAATTCGAATCGCTGAACGATCACCCGCTGGTGGCTGATGCGCGCACTTTGGGTTTAGTCGGCGGTTTTGAATTGCTCAAGAACAAAGAAACGGGCGAGCGCTTTGACGAGAGTATTGCGGTCGGCATGATTTGTCGCGGCCATTGCTTTGGCAACGGTTTGGTGATGCGTGCCGTGGGCGATCGCATGATCATTGCGCCGCCGTTGGTCATCAGCCATGCGGAAATTGATGAGTTGGTCGATTTGGCTCGCAAAGCATTGGATGCGACCTTGGCCGATTTGAAACAGAAGAATTTATAGGAAGCACGGAACAACCCAAACCAGTCTGCGTTCTGAGCAAAAAGCATTCAGAACGCGGCGCAGGATAGGGGTCGTAGTTATTCTACGACAGCCCCTATTCTGCAACAAAGTTCTGGGTGCTTTTTGCCAGAACCCTTCGGGCTGGTGATTGGCGCGTGATTAACTTTGTTGTGACGCTTGTCTAGGGAATGACCATAGACTGCGCGCCACGCCTCGTTACTCATCGCGCCAATCAATCAGCGCAGACGGTAGGGGTTATTACGTGCTTCCTATCTAAATATTTCCGCACTTCCTTGAGTTGACGCGGCAAAAATGGTATAAATGACCTTCTTTTATACCCAATTGGTGCGAAATACACCATCCTTGAATCGATATGACGAACGATGGTGCATCATGAGTACGAGATGGTGGTTATCATGGTGCATCGCTTCATCATCTATTTTGTTGTTTGACCTGCCTTTAAAATAGGAGTCCATTATGAGTATGAATACATTGAACCGCTTTGGCATGACCGTGCTGGCATCGTTCACCATTGCCGCTTTGTCAGCCTGTGGTGGCGGTAGCAAAGAGGCCGCAAAACCGGCAGATAAACCGGCGGATGCGCCTGCTGCTGCAGCACCTGCGGCCAAATTGACAGGTCAAGTGAACGTGTTTAACTGGGTGGAATACATTCCAGAAAAATACACGGCCAATTTCACAGAAGAAGTCGGTCCAAAAGTGAACTACGATACATTTGAAACCGACGAGGCTTTGAATGCCAAATTGATCGCCGGTAATTCAGGCTACGACGTGGTGATTCCGGGCGCGGCGTTTGCCGAAGTGCAGATCAAGCAAGGTAAGTTCATGAAGTTGGATAAATCCAAACTGCCGAACTACAAAAATCTGGATCCGGCTTTGATGGCACAAATCGCCAAAATGGACCCGAATAACGATTATTTGGTGCCTTGGGCATGGGGTTTCACTGGAGTTGGGATTAACGAAGCCAAAGTGAAGAAGGCTTTGGGCGATATGCCGATGCCTGAAAATCCATTTGATTTGGTGTTCAAGCCTGAATACACCAGCAAATTGAAATCCTGTGGTATTTACATGATTGACTCGCCGTCTGAAATTTTGCCTGCGGCGCTGCAATACTTGGGTAAAGACGCGTCCAGCAACAATCCGGCGGATTATCAAGTGGCTTTGGATATGCTGAAAAAAGTGCGTGGCGACATTCGTAAATTTGGTGACTCCAGCGTGGTCAATGAAATTGCTGATGGCAATTTGTGTGCCTTCTTGGCGTGGTCGGGCGACGTGAATATGGCGGCTGAGCGCTCTGGCAATCCGGATATTAAAGTCTTGGTCGGTCACGGTGGCATCGTGTTCTTTGACACCATGGCGATCACTGCGGATGCGAAAAACGTGGATCAAGCTTATGCATGGATTAACTACTCATTGGATCCGAAAAACTCCGCTGGTATTACCAATGAGTTAGGCTATGCGATTCCGAACAAAGCCGCACTGGATCAAGGTTTGGTTGATAAGAAATTTGCTGACAATAAAACCATTTTCTTGAGTGCAGAAAATCTGGCCACTATGGCGCCACGTCGTTTGCCATCTGATCAAGCGGCTCTGCGCGCGATGAATGACGCGTTCCGTCAATTCAAAACAGGCAAATAAATCAATGCAATATTGATTGAAAAACCCTTGTCTGCTAAAGACAAGGGTTTTTTGAAAAAGTACGGCACGGGCAGTGCCAAAACCAGCACCAAAGCAGTATGAGATTGATAAAAAAGGTGTTTCTATTCATTCGAACTGATCTTTAAGCATTGGCAAACTGATGACGTTTGGATTGATAGAAGCACCCTAAAACGAGAAGGAGCAGACAATGACTCAATTAGGTAACAAAGGCCAGCCTTTTTTAAGCATACAAAACATCGTCAAGAAATTTGGCGACCACGCCGCCGTGAACAATGTCTCGATTGACATTGAAAAAGGTGAAATTTTTGCCTTGTTGGGTAGCTCCGGCTGTGGCAAATCCACCTTGCTGCGTATGTTGGCAGGCTTTGAAACCCCAACCTCGGGCAAAATTTTGCTCGCAGGTGACGATATTTCCAAAATTCCACCGTATGATCGTCCGATCAATATGATGTTCCAATCGTACGCCTTGTTCCCGCATTTGAATGTCTGGGACAACATTGCGTTCGGCTTGCGTCGCGAGGGCGTGGCGAAGGGTGAAATCGCACAGCGCGTGGATGATGTACTCAAACTGACGCAACTGACCAAGTTTGCCAAACGCAAACCGCACCAATTGTCCGGTGGTCAGCAGCAGCGTGTCGCCTTGGCGCGCAGCCTGGTCAAGCAGCCTCAACTGTTGCTGCTGGACGAGCCATTGGGCGCGTTGGACAAAAAGCTGCGTGAAGCGACGCAAATCGAGTTGGTCAATATTATTGAAAAAGTCGGCGTGACCTGCGTGATGGTAACGCACGATCAAGAGGAAGCGATGACCATGGCTTCGCGCATTGCGGTGATGTCTGAAGGCTCATTGCTGCAAGTCGGAACACCAACCGAGGTGTATGAAACGCCACGCACTGAATTTGTGGCCGACTTTATCGGTAACGTGAACTTGTTCAAAAATGGTCAGATCGTGGTGGATGACGATCAACACGTGGAAATTCAGACCGATGAAGCCTTGCATGTGATGGATTACCCAATTCCGGGTGAAAAGGGTACGGTTTTGTCGGTGGCGATTCGTCCGGAAAAAATGGATTTGTCGCGTACACCGCCGGCACATCGCGGCAATCAGTGCTATGGCGAGGTGGTCGAGGTGGTTTATTTCGGCTCCGACACCCTGTATCACGTACGCTTGGAAGGCAGTAAGCGCG
The DNA here is from genome assembly GCA_964502825.1 of uncultured Hydromonas sp. Classification (GTDB taxonomy): domain Bacteria; phylum Pseudomonadota; class Gammaproteobacteria; order Burkholderiales; family Burkholderiaceae; genus CTSOIL-112. The sequence goes on from CAZCYS010000073.1 coordinate 5,322, forward strand.
TGATCAAAGTGCAATATGAAAACACGGAACGCTACGCCGGTGACAAATTCACTTGGGGCGATAAAGTGTATGTTTCTTGGCCGGCGGGCGCGATTGTGCCAGTCATGCCGTCCTATTAATTTGAGGAGCATGCGATGAGAAACAGTTTATTGCGCTCAAAATGGGGGCGTTGGTTGGTGATTGGTGGCCCGTACACATGGCTGCTGTTGATGCTGATGATTCCGTTTTTGTACCTGCTCAATGTGAGTGTGTCGGAAATGGTGCAAGGCGGTGGTTATTTGCCGATTTACCGGGATGGCGGCTGGCATTTTAAAAATAACTATGCGCCGATTTTAACCGACCTGATTCAGGGTGGCCCTTATCGTTCAGCCTATTTGTCTTCGGTGTTTTATGCCGGTTTGACGGCGATTTTGTGTTTGCTGATCGGTTATCCGTTCGCCTATTTTATGGCGCGTGCTCCGCAGGACAAACAGCCGACGATGTTGTTGTTCGTGATGTTGCCGTTCTGGGTATCCATGTTGATCCGTATTTACGCGATCAAGGTGTTGTTCGGTGATTCCGGCGTGATTGTGACCACACTCAATGGCGCTTTGCATGGCCTGGGTTTGATCAGTGAAGATTTGAAAATGATGAATAACTCGTTTTCATTGCTGTTCGGTATGGTTTATGTGTACATCCCGTTCATGATTTTGCCGTTGTACTCAACCCTGTCAAAAATTGATTCACGTTATTGGGAAGCGGCGGCGGATTTGGGTTCGACTCCGCTCAAAACGTTCTTCTTGGTCACCGTGCCTTTGTCTAAAGCGGGGATTATCGCCGGTCTGTTGCTGGTGTTCATCCCGTGTGTGGGCGAATACGTGATTCCGCAGTTGCTTGGCGGTGCGGATACGTTGATGATCGGTCGTGTGTTGGCGGGTGAATACTTCCAGAACAATGATTGGCCGCTGGCGTCTGCCTTGGCTATCTCGATTATCGTTTTGGTGGTGGTGCCGATGATGATTCTGAATAAATATCAGGAAGAAGCAGGAGAGGTCAAATGAAAGATTATAAATGGTTCTCTCGTATGTGGATGGCGATGGTTTATCTGTTTTTGTACTTGCCCATTGTCGTTCTGGTTATCTTCTCATTCAACAAGGGGCGGCCAACGCGCTGGAATGGTTTTACTTTAGACAATTATGCTGATTTATTTAAAAATCAGCAGGTGATTGATGGTCTGCTCGCTTC
>CAZCYS010000074.1:0-6440 GCA_964502825.1 uncultured Hydromonas sp.
TGGTCATTCCGACCAATCGCCCGATCGTTCGCGCTGATAAGCAGGATTTGATCTACCGCTCGGCAGAGGAAAAATTCGAGGCGGTGATTGAAGACATCAAAGACTGCGTGCAACGCGGTCAACCCGCACTGGTTGGTACGGCCTCGATTGAAACCTCGGAATTGCTGTCCAATCTGCTCACACAAGCGCAGATTCCGCACAATGTTTTGAACGCCAAACAGCACGAACGCGAAGCGCACATCATCGCGCAGGCCGGTCGTCCGGGTACCATCACCATCGCCACCAATATGGCCGGTCGCGGTACCGACATCGTGTTGGGCGGCAATGTGAAAAAACAAGCCGAGTTCATCAACAAAAATGAGGAACTGAGCGAAGACGAAAAGCAGCGTCAAATTCAAGTGTTGCACGACGAATGGGAAGCACTACACGCGCAGGTAATTGCCGCCGGTGGTTTACACATCATCGGTACCGAGCGCCATGAATCACGCCGGATTGACAACCAATTGCGCGGTCGTTCGGGGCGTCAAGGCGACCCGGGTTCATCGCGTTTTTACCTGTCGATGGACGACTCGTTGCTGCGCATTTTCGCCGGTGAGCGCCTCAAATCCATGATGGATCGTTTGAAAATTCCGCATGGCGAAGCCATCGAATCCGGCATGGTGTCGCGCTCGATCGAATCGGCACAACGCAAGGTCGAGGGTCATAACTTCGACATCCGCAAACAATTGCTCGAATACGACGACGTGGCGAACGATCAGCGTCGCGTGATTTACGCCCAGCGCAACGAGCTGCTCGATGAAGGCGATACCGGCGCGGTGCGCGAATCGGTGAACGGCATGCGCGACGATGTGCTGGAGCAAGCGGTGCGCATTTATGTGCCGGAAGGCTCAATTGAAGAACAATGGCAATTGCACGATCTCGAAGCGCATCTGCTCAACCAATACTCTTTGGACATTCCGATTATCGAATGGATGAACGAGCATCGCAACGCGACGGATGAAGATTTGATTGCCCACATTCAAAGCATCGCCAAAGACGTGTACCAAGCGAAAATTGACCGCGTGGGCGAAGAAAGCTTCCAAAACTTCGAGCGCGTACTCATGCTGCAAACCATTGATCACCAATGGCGCGAACATCTGTCCGCTTTGGATCACTTGCGTCAAGGGATTCACCTGCGCGGCTACGCACAGAAAAATCCGAAGCAAGAATACAAGCGCGAAGCGTTTGAACTATTCAGCATGATGCTTGACCGTGTCAAAACCAATGTCTCCGGCGTGCTGATGAACGTTCAGATTCAAGAGGAAGAACAGGCCGAGCAAGCCGAGCAAAGCATCCTCGCGCAAGAGCAGGCGGTGCAATCGCACATGAATCTGAAACACGATGGCGATGACGCACAGGCCGAGGAAGAAGTCGCACCCGCACCCGGCACGACCTACACCGACGAGCACGGCAATACCTTCCACGTGGGGCGCAATGAGCCATGCCCATGCGGTTCAGGTAAAAAGTTCAAACAGTGTCATGGCAAGCTGAAATAAGCACTACTTTTTCTGAAATAAAAAAGGACAGATGAAAATCTGTCCTTTTTTGTTGACAAAGTGGCATATACGCCTAAACAAAGCGCCGTCATTGCGTTCCGCGAAACTGCGCTACGCTTGTTTTCCCGCATGATTTTAGCGGGAATCCAGATAGCGATTCTAACTAATTGTTTTTATTAAAATTTCTGGATACCCGCTTACGCGGGTATGACGGCATTTTTCTTAGATTTAGCGACAAATTGCAAGACAGAGGGTTTGCCAGAGGTCTGGGACAGATGAAAATCCGTCTCGGATTGCTGACAAACCTCTGTTTTTGTTCCTCGCATGTTTACGGGAGAGAGCAAGGGGAGAAGGTGATGTCATTCGATTAAAGATAGTGGTTTATGCCGTATTGAATACGGTATCTGCCGTAAGAATATTGCGGGTCAGGTTCGCAATGGCTCATCGGATGATTGATCGAAAACGGATGATTTATAGAAAAAGCAATCGTTTATTTTCTACGCTGCGAACGACGGATGATTTTGACTTTCGGTATCACCTGATTGCGGATGACGCGATGCACGTCGGGCGTGTCTTTGGTGGTTTTTGCATTGGAAATCAACAGCGGCACGATGATGCCGAATGCCAGCGCGAGCATGATGAATCCGGCTTTGAGGCCGTAGCTGAAAATCTCCATCACATAAGTAAAGTTAAATTGGTTCTCCTTGCCGTGCGAAACGATTTGGATCAGGCCAATGATGAATTCGTAGCCATAAATGCCCGGAATCATATTGATGACGGCGGGAATGGTGAAAACGATCGGTGGCGTGTGTACGCGATGCGCGAAATAAATACCCAAAACGCCCACGGTGGACGCGCCGGCTAGTGAGGCAAAAATTACCTGCTCCGGCATGATGCTGTGCAGCAGAATGACTTTGATACCGAAGCCGATACCGCCTAAAAGCCCGACGACCCAGAGCGCGCGGCGCGGGGTTTTGAATAATACCGCGAAGCCGATCGAGACCAGCACCGACCAAGCGATTTTTTCGAGAGCGTCAAAGGGTAGGAGCATAACCAAATAAAAATAGTGATAGGTAAAAGCCAACGGCGATCATGAATACCAGCATGCCGCCCATGGCGACTTTCGCCCAGCCGGAGACAATGTGTCCTTCCAAAATATCCAAAAAGCCATTGATCAGCGGCACGCCTGGAATCAGCCAAAGTACGCAGGCGTTGAGCGCGCTTTGGTAGTGATCCATGCCGAAATGGCGACACAAATTGACCACTGAGGTGGAAATCAGTGCACCGATGAACCAACTCATATAGACGTTGTAATGACGCTTTAAAAACCAACTTCGGCCAAACACGCCGAGCAACGCGGCGGCAAAGGTGACGGCAAACTCAAAGTAATTGCCGTTAAAAATTTTGCTCAAAGCGGCGGTAGCCAGTGATACAAAGACGAATTGAAACCACTCGGGGTAGGGCATAGTGTGCGCGGTTCGGCCAATGACTTCTTCAAAATGCGGACGCGAGATTTTGCCCTCGGTCAACTCCCAACTCAGCACGCTGATTTTTGAAATGATGGAAAAATTCACGCCGTAATGCGGGATGTTGCGCACCACGGTGTAGTGTTGCGGCTCACTCTGCGCGCTGTGTAGCGGTTCTACCGTGAGGATGAGCGATGAATGGGAGACAAATTGGTTGATGCGGCAACCAAAGGCCTGAGCGATGCGCTCCAGATTGCGCACGGTGCGCGTTGAGTTGGCGCCGTTGCTAATCAGCATAATGCCGATGTTGGCCAGCAATTCGGCGGTCTTTTGCAAGGAGGATGACAGTTGAGTCATATCCGAAGGGTTTCATTGTGAAAACGTTTACACAGCACTATAGCATGTCGCCTCAGCTGGCGACAAATACCGACGGCAAAAAGCCACGGTTTTGTCGTCCTTAAGCAACAACGAGGTGCTGCGTGCGCCTTGATCTTGTTGTTATGTGCATGACAATAAATCGGCTGTTTATTTAAACACCACCGTCTTTTTACCATTGAGTAATACCCGATGCTCGGCGTGCCATTTGACCGCGCGCGCGAGGGTGACGCATTCGACGTCGCGGCCAATGGCGGTTAATTCTTCCGGTGTCATGCTGTGATCCACGCGGGCGATGTCTTGCTCGATGATCGGGCCTTCGTCCAGATCGGCGGTCACGAAATGAGCGGTGGCGCCGATGAGCTTGACGCCTTTGGCAAAGGCTTGGTGATACGGCTTTGCGCCTTTAAAGCTCGGTAAAAAGGAGTGGTGAATATTGATCGCGCGGCCATTGAGGGCTTGGCACAGATCGTTCGAGAGAATTTGCATATAGCGCGCCAGCACGACAAAGTCGATGTTTTGCTGATGAAATACTTCCAACACACGGCGTTCTTGTTCGGCTTTTTGTTCCGCGCTGCCGCCCAGTAGTGGGAAGTGGTGAAACGGGATGTTGTACGAAGCGGCGAGTTGGTAAAAATCAGGGTGATTCGAGACGATGGCGGCGATGTCCACCGGCAAATTGCCGGATTTGTGGCGAAACAGCAGGTCATTGAGGCAGTGGCCGATTTTCGAGACCATGATCATCAGGCGCGGTTTGGCGGCTTCGTCAACCAGTTGCCAATCCATGTCAAATCGTTCGGCAATCGGTGCGAATTCGGTTTTGAGCGTTACCAGATCAATGTCGCTGCGGCGCTCCTCAAAATTCACACGCATGAAGAATCGATCCGAATCGGTGTCGTTGAACTGCGCCGAGTCGATGATGTTGCCGCCGCGCTCGAATAAAAATCCGGAGACGGTGTGAACGACGCCCATTTGGTCGGGGCAGGACAGGGTAAGGATGTATTTGGAGGTGCTCATGGTGTGCTTTGTTTGGGGATTTTTGGAGCGCGAGGCTCGGTTACAGAGTTGCTTTATTTTACCGTACAGAGTGAAAATACATTAAAATGGCGGGGTATATTTTGCCCCATCATGTGCGCTGATATTTTACACGGACTCATGCGTTTGTTTGTATGAGTTTTTGGTGCGGGATGGCTTAAGGAAGTACGGAACAACCCAAACCAATCTCCAGCGCAGACGGTAGGGGGTTATTCCGTACTTCCTTAATTAACTTAAAAGATTGCCCATTATCATGGATACACCAGAAAAAAATACGCCAAACACCGAAACTGAAAATACCACGCATTTTGGCTACAAAACCGTTGCAGAGCACGAAAAAGAGTCGAAAGTCGCCGAAGTGTTTCACTCGGTCGCGAGCAAATACGACATCATGAACGATGTCATGAGCGGTGGGATGCACCGTTTGTGGAAGTTGTTTACGATTCAGCGCGTGGCGCCGCGTCCGGGCATGAAAATGCTGGATTTGGCCAGCGGTACGGGCGATTTGGCGATTGCTTTTGCGAAAAAGGTCGGCGCATCCGGACAGGTTTGGGCCACCGATATCAACGAATCGATGCTGCGCGTGGGGCGTGATCGCCTGCTCGATAAGGGCTTGGTGACGCCGGTGGCTTTGGCCAATGCCGAGCATTTACCATTCGCGGATAACTATTTCGACGTTGTGACCGTCGCCTTTGGTCTGCGCAATATGACGCACAAAGAGCAGGCTTTGAAGGAAATGCACCGCGTGTTGCGCCCGGGTGGCCGCGTGTTTGTGCTGGAGTTTTCCAAAGTGAACGAGGCTTTGCAAAAACCGTATGATTTTTACTCGTTCAATGTCTTGCCGAAAATGGGTGAACTGATCGCCAACGACTCGGAAAGCTATCAGTATTTGGCCGAATCCATCCGCATGCACCCCGATCAAGAGTCGCTCAAGGCGATGATGGAGCAGGCTGGTTTTGAATTCGTCAAATACCACAATATGACCTTTGGCGTTTGCGCCTTGCATGAAGGTGTGAAACTGTAATGGCGGTGAACTTTTTGAATCCGTTTACGGTGCTGGAAAAACTACCCACGCCGACCGAAGTCATTTCCGGCTTGCTGGAGATGCCGAAGGTGCTGAGCGATCGGGAACTGTTTGCTGCGCACATGAGTTATCGGCTCGCGCAGGTCGTTGCCGTTGGCGTGCGACAGGCGGCGACGCAAGAGGACTGGGTGGCCGAAACGGCATTGCCGCACAGCGGTAAAATCGTCGATGTAATCATGCCGATCATGGGGCAAAAACACACGTTACGCTGGCAAATCGAGCCGGTGGATATTTTGTCCGCACAGCGCATCGAGCCGGAGCCGGATGCGCAGACCATCACCGCCAGTCCGGCGAATGTGACCTTGACCGTCATGCCGAGCGTCTATGATGATATTCTCGATGACTGGCCGCCGCAGATACAGACGCTCATGCAGCATGTGCATATTTCGGGTGAATCGGCTTTAGCGGATTGGGTCAGTCGCCTGACTAAAAATTTGCGTCCCGACGTTTGGGCGCAATTGGCCGCCATGATTGGCGCGACACCGGCCAACTGGGTGCAACAAGGCTCCGAGCGCGCCAAACGCGATTTGCAGAAGGTTGCCGAAAAAGCACAACATCGTTTTTTGGATGATGAATCGGGTCGCGCCGTGGCGATTCGCCATGCGGCTTTGCAACAGCTTTCCGACCAAGTTCATCTGGTGCGTCAGGGTGTGGACACACTCGGGCGACGTATTGAGCGATTGCAACAAAAGGCGCGCTCATGAATCGTGCGGTGCTCAAACGCTCCATCCAAGTGGCTCGTGTGCTCAAACAGCATCACGTCCTACATCTACTGTTTGAAATGAATCCCAGTCAGGGATTCGCTGCGCGTACTGCGCGCAAACTGCTGCCGCGTTCAGACATGAGTCATGCGCAACAGGCGCATCAGTTGCGTCTGGCGCTCGAATCACTCGGACCCATTTTCATCAAGCTGGGGCAGGTGCTCTCCACCCGCCCTGATATTCT
>CAZCYS010000075.1:0-1366 GCA_964502825.1 uncultured Hydromonas sp.
TCACGCGTCGCGGTGGAAAATCAGCTGATGCACGCCATTTTTCGCGGTCTGTTCATCAACGAAGTAGTAGCCGTCTTCACTGAATGTTTTCAAACCATCCGCCGTATCGATTTGATTTTGCACGACAAAGCGTGCCATCGTGCCGCGTGCGCGTTTGGCAAAAAAGCTGATGATTTTGTAGCTGCCGCTTTTTTGGTCTTTGAACACGGGCGCGACTACCGGCACATCCAAAGCTTTGAGTGGAATCGCTTTGAAATATTCCTCCGACGCGAGGTTAATCAGCACTTTGTGTTTGTGCGTCGCCAATTCGGCATTGAGCTGCTTGACCAACTGCTCGCCCCAAAACGCATATAAATCCTTGCCTTTCGGATTAGCGAGCGCCGTCCCCATTTCCAGACGATAGGCTTGTAGTAAATCCAGCGGACGCAAAATGCCGTACAAACCGGACAAAATCCGAACCCGCGCCTGCGCCTGTTTCAGATCCGCCACGCTCATGCTTTTCGCGTCAAAACCATCGTAGACGTCGCCGTTAAAAGCCAAAATCGCCGGTTTGGCATTGTCCAAAGTGAATGTCTCCGACCATTCGGCATTGCGTGCCACATTCAGCGTCGCCAATTTATCGGAAATCGACATGAGCTGCGCCAATTGCGGTACATCGAGTTTGCGCAGCAGTTTATTGAGTTGCTTCGCTTGGGCAATGAACTGCGGTTGCGTGGCGAGCTTGGCCACATTCGCAGGGGTCGCACTTTCAAAATCAAGGCTTTTTGCGGGTGAAAGAACGGTCAACATAGCGGTGCTCCGATAAAAACAAGTGTATCAATTAGGTGGATTTCTGCACCGTTGCCAAGCATTGCTGATAACGGCGATTGACCGAGTTCGCGTACCACTCGGTGGTTAAATTACGGGTGATTTTTTCGCTTTTCAGGCTGATTTTCGGAATTTGCTGGGCAATCGGCGCGCCGTATTTTTGCTGGTACAACTGCGCCACCGTTCGATAGGTGGTGCTTTGCTCAAAGTCCAAACTTTTTTCCAAAGCCAAATCCTGAGCGATGGTTTGTGCGCTGATATTCGGCATTTTTTTGGCAAATAACTGTTGCAGCGCCGCTTCCGTTTGCGATGTGCTTTTGTTGGGATCGCCCTCAGCGCGGTGGTTAATCAGATCACCATCCGCAGCCAAAGGCTTCGCCGCCAATTTCGCCACCATTGCCTGAAATCCCGCATTGCGGCTGGCGTAATGCCCTGCGTTGTAATCGGCAAAACGATACAGCATCTGCTCATAATGCGTCGGGTAGTAGAACAAATGCGCGGTACCAAACAGCACGCCGCCTTTGCGCGTGTACAGCGTCTCGCGCATATTCAGGCTCGA
>CAZCYS010000075.1:1466-3251 GCA_964502825.1 uncultured Hydromonas sp.
CCCACAGAACCACGAAATCGCCCAATCATCAGTGCAGCCTCAGGTTTTTGCCGGTGCATTTTGGCGTTTATACGCCCACCACAACAGCACGGCTCCGACCACAATCATCGGCAGCGACAGCAATTGCCCCATGGAGAATCCGGCAAACAGACCGAGAAAGTCGTCCGGCTCGCGCGCAAACTCAGCGATAAAGCGCAACACGCCGTAGCCAATTAAAAACACCGCCGAGACCGCCATCATCGGGCGAATTTTGCGCGCGTACAGCCATAAAATCACGAACAGCAACAAGCCTTCACCCAAAAACTGGTAAATCTGCGACGGATGGCGCGGCAGCATCAGATAGTCCCCCACCTGCTGCAACAGCGTCGCGCTTTGCGGATGTGCAGTGACATACAGCACATCCGCCTCATTCGCCTGTGGAAACAGCATCAACCACGGATAATTCGCGCCGGAGACACGTCCCCACAATTCGCCATTGATAAAATTGCCCAAGCGCCCCGCCGCCAAGCCAAGTGGCACCAGCGGAGCGATAAAATCCGTCACTTCCCAAAAATTACGGCCGGTTTTGCGCGCGTACCAAATCATCGCGACCAATACGCCCAAAAATCCGCCGTGGAACGACATACCGCCCTGCCAAACCTTGAAAATATCGCCCGGATTGGTCAAAAATTCCGCCGGTTTATAAAACAACACATAGCCCAAACGCCCGCCGAGAATCACGCCCAGTACGCCATAAAACAAGATATCGTCCAACTCGATCGGCTTGAACCCGAGCAAAGGCATTTTTTTCGCGCGGTATTTACCCACGAACAAAAACATCAAAAACGCCGCCAAATAGGTCAGGCCGTACCAATGCACCGGCCAACCGCCTTCGCCGCCAATTGAAAAAGCCACCGGATCAAACTGTGGGTGAATCAGAGCCATAAATATCCTTATTGATTATTCGTCTACATCTACTCAAAGATGGATGAAGCACGCATACTCTTTGCTACACAACCGTGCTGATTGATAAAAGCCAAACAGCAAGCGATTATTTTTGCATACATCATGCGCCATTCATTCCCTTACGGTAGAATACCGTCCTACATTGTACCGATGTCGCCTGCTTTTTTCAGGCATTTAGCGCGCTTTCATGCGGCGCCTGAAAACCGATGCGGGCGGCCGATGAACGCACGTTTTACCGAATTTTTAAGGATTTATTATGAAGCGAATTTTAACCGGCACCATTTTGAGTCTCGGCCTGATTGCATTTGCGCCATCCAGCCACGCCGATGGCTATCAAATTGCCAAAGCCAACGACTGTTTCAAATGCCACGACATCAGCCAAGAGAAAAAAGGCCCGTCCTTTCAATACATCAGCAACGCGTATAAAGGTCGAAGTGACGCCGCCGGTCGAATCCAAAACCCGATTCGCAACGGTATTACGTTTTACGGTTTTTGGAAAAAAATGCCTGCGCACCCCAATATGAGCGACGCCGATCTGCAAGAACTCACCCGTTGGATTTTGAGTCAATAAAACCAGCGTAAAGCAAGGATCCATCATTACCTCAGCGTCAACGTTTTTAACGCTCACGTATTATGGCAATACTGACCCGAGGTATGAACCCGCATCCATAAAGGATTACACACCATGAAACTGCTCAAACCCGCTCTGATGACTGCATTGCTCACTTTGGGCATCGGCTCGGCGCATCTCGCCGTGGCCAGCCCGCAAATTGCCAAACAATATAAATGTTTGGAATGCCATGTGCTGGACAAAAAAGTCATCGGCCCGTCGATTCGGGA
>CAZCYS010000075.1:3351-5206 GCA_964502825.1 uncultured Hydromonas sp.
GATCGCGACGACCATGAGCACCTACGTTTCCTCCTCTTCCTCCACCGCCTCTCTCACGCCCTCCACCCGATTTTGTGCGCAATGCGGCAGCGCCGTCGAATACCGCATCCCCGACGACGATTCGCGCGTGCGTGCGGTGTGTCCGAGCTGTGGTTTCGTGCATTACGACAATCCGAAAATGGTCGTCGGCACGATTCCGATATTTGAGGGCAAAGTATTGCTGTGCCGTCGCGCGATTGAGCCGGGCTATGGCCTTTGGACGCTGCCGGCGGGCTTTATGGAATGCGGCGAGAGCCTTGCGCAAGGTGCGTTGCGCGAAACATTGGAAGAGGCCTGCGCACAAGTGCAGTTGATCGAGCCGGTGTACCACATCGTCGATATTCCCTTCATCGGGCAGACGCATTTCTTTTTCCGCGCCGAGCTGGCGAAAGCGGAGTTCGGTGCGGGTGAAGAAACGCTGGAGACACGATTGTTCGCCGCAGATGAGTTGCCGTGGGCGGATATTGTATTTGAAAGTACGCGTGCCACGCTGCGTGCGTGGATGGATGACCGCGCGCGCGGTATTTTCAGCACGCGCCACAGCCTGATCCAACCCAGACCCGACGACCACCGTCGTTAATGATTTCGCTCACGCCCATGAATAGCGAACATCCGTTCACCCTCGTGCATCAGCCCGCCGATTTGCCCACTCATGCGCAGATCAGCCTCGGTGCGCCGCATCTGGACAGCGTGTATGCGGTCGGCTTCGCGATTGACGCCGATTGGGTCGAAACGGCGTATCAGCGTGGGCTTTTTCCGTGGTACAACGAGGGCGAACCGGTTCTGTGGCACAGCCCTGAGCCGCGCATGGTGTTGGCTTTGGATGAGTTCAAAATCAGCCAGTCGCTCCACAAACGTCTAAAGCAATGGGCGCGTCAACCCGCGCTGGGCTACCGTGTCACGCTCAATCGCTGTTTTGATCGCGTCATCAGCGCGTGTTCGGAAACGCCGCGCGCGGGACAAGACGGCACCTGGATACACAGCGCGCTGAAAAATGCCTACATTGAGCTGCACCGACGCCAACGCGCCGTCAGCGTTGAACTGTGGCAGCATGATCAGCTCGTCGCCGGTTTATACGGTGTACTGATTGGCAAAATGTTTTTCGGCGAATCCATGTTCACCCACGTTTCCGACGGCTCAAAAGTCGCACTCGCCTGCTGGGTTCAGTGTTTGCGCGAACACGGCGGACAGTGGATTGACTGCCAGCAGGTCACCGCGCATCTGACCCGTTTGGGCGCGCGTCCCGTCGCGCGCGAGGTGTTTTTCCAGCGCAGTGCCGAATGGATGCGCGCCGAGCCGATCAACTGGTCGTCGCTGTGCGCACACGATAATCTGTTAAACTACTTCGGTCCGCCTTTGAGTACAAACGCATGAGAACCGAACATCAGCAATTGACCCAGCTCCAACTGTACCGCACCGACGAGTATCCGTGCAGCTACCTGCCCGAGCGTCTGGCGTCCTCGCAGATGGTCGCGCCGATTGACCGCATCAATGACAGCAATTACGGTCAACTGATTGATCTGGGCTTTCGCCGCAGCGGTCTGTATGTCTACCGCCCGCAATGCCCCAACTGCCGCGCCTGCCAATCCTACCGCATCGTGGTCAACGCCTTCGCGCCCAATCGCAGCCAACGCCGCTGTTGGAAAAAATGGTCGCATCTGCATGTGCGCATGGTCGAATTGAACTTTTCTGAGGAGCATTTCGCCCTCTACCGCCGCTACATCGAGTCGCGCCACGCCGATGGTGCAATGGCGAACGATACCGAAGAGCAGTACCAACAATTTTTCCTGCGCAGCGCGATCACCAGTTTTTTGGT
>CAZCYS010000075.1:5306-6419 GCA_964502825.1 uncultured Hydromonas sp.
ATGTCCTATCCACTCCTTCGCTCTATCTTGTTCCAAATGGATGCCGAACGCGCGCATCACCTCTCATTCAAACTCGCGCACACGGCGCACCGATTCGGGCTTTTACCCAAAATTCAGGCCAACAGCCAACCGCATTCATTGATGGGCTTGACCTTCCCCAACCGCGTCGGTCTGGCCGCCGGATTGGACAAAAATGGCGAGCACATCGACATACTCGCCACCATGGGCTTTGGCTTTATCGAAATCGGCACCATCACCCCGCGTCCGCAGGAGGGCAACCCCAAACCGCGGCTGTTTCGCATTCCCGAAAAGCAAGCGATCATCAACCGCATGGGATTTAACAACCAAGGCGTAGACGCCCTGCTCGCCAACGTCGCGCGCAGCCAATTTGTCCAAAACGGCGGTATTCTCGGCATCAATATTGGCAAAAATGCCACCACGCCGATCGAAAACGCCACCGACGACTACCGCTCGGCGCTGAGCAGCGTCTACCCGCACGCCAGCTACGTCACCGTCAATATCTCCTCGCCGAATACCAAAAATCTGCGCGATTTGCAGCAAGAAGACGCACTCGACCAACTGCTGCGCGCACTCAAAGCGCGCCAAATGGAATTGGCCGACGCACACGGGCGCTACGTCCCGATGACCCTCAAAATCGCCCCTGATTTGGATGAAACGCAAATTCACGCGATTGCCGATTTGCTCAAACTGCACCGCTTTGACGCCGTGATTGCCACCAACACCACATTGGACAAAAGCAGCACCGAACATTTACCGAATGGCAACGAAACCGGCGGTCTGTCCGGCGCACCGGTGCGTGAAAAATCCACCGCCGTGATTCGCGCACTGCATGGACTGCTCAAAAACGAAGTACCGATCATCGGTGTCGGCGGTATCTTGAACGGCCAAGATGCACAAGAAAAAATCAACGCCGGCGCGCAATTGGTACAAGTGTACAGCGGCCTCGTGTATCGAGGACCAGAACTGGTACGCGAGTGCGTTCAGGCGCTGCGCTAAAGTAGCACCCTCTCCATAAAAAAGCGGCTGAAACGCATATTCAGCCGCTTTTTTTGACTCTAATTGACACAATGTCAACCAAAAACGTCCTCATCC
>CAZCYS010000076.1:0-6407 GCA_964502825.1 uncultured Hydromonas sp.
GTGCCTGAATCACTGCGCGGTACCATCGCTGCGTTGCGTGAGCCGTGCGTTGTGGCGCATTTCAAACGCATCGGCGTGGACGCGGTCGAGTTGATGCCGATTGCCGCATGGATGGACGAGCGACATTTGCCGCCGTTGGGCTTGCGCAATGCGTGGGGCTACAATCCGGTCGGCATGATGGCGTTGGATCCGCGCTTGTGTCCGGGTGGCGCGGACGAACTGCGTGAGACCGTGCGCGTGCTGTATGAGAACGGCATTCGGGTGATTTTGGATGTGGTGTTCAACCACACCGCCGAGAGCGATGAGCATGGGCCGACGGTGTCTTTGCGCGGGTTGGACGAGCGTTATTACTATCGCCGTTATTGGGACGAGGCGCAGGGAAAAGAGCGCCTGAGCAACGACGCGGGCTGTGGCAATACGCTGGATGCGACGCAAGCGGGCGTGCAGCGGCTGTGTTTGGACAGTTTGCGTTATTGGGTGACGCAGTTTGGCGTGGCGGGCTTTCGTTTTGACTTGGCGCCGGTTTTGGGGCGCTCCGCCAGCGGTTTTCACCCGCAAGCCGAACTGCTCAAGGCGATTGAGAACGATCCCGTGCTCTCGCAGGTGTGGCTGATCGCTGAGCCGTGGGATATCGGCGTGGGCGGTTATCAATTGGGGCGCTTTGACACGCAGTGGCTGGAATGGAATGACCGTTACCGCGACGCGGTGCGGCGATTCTGGCGCGGCGATCGGCATGTGTTGGGCGAATTCGCCACGCGCATGAGCGGCTCCAGTGATCTGTTTGCGCACAATAGCCCGAGTACCCGCAGTGTGAATTTTATTGCCGCACATGACGGTATGACCTTGCGCGACATCACGGCGTTTGAACGCAAACACAATCATGCCAACGGTGAAAATAACCGCGACGGCCACAATGAAAATTACAGTTGGAATCACGGCGTGGAAGGCGAAGCGGACGAGACGATTGAACAGTTGCGCCGCACCGACGTAGCGGCGATGCTGGCGACGCTGCTGCTCTCGCGTGGCACACCGATGTTGATGGCCGGCGATGAGTTTGGCCGCACGCAGCAGGGCAATAACAATGCGTATTCGCAGGATAATGCGCTGACGTGGTTGGATTGGTCGCGTGCCGATCAGGGCTTGATTCGTTTTGTGGGCGATCTGGCGCGGCTGCGCACGCGGATTCCCGCCTTGCATCAATTGAGTTGGCTGACCGGCAAAAACGTGGCGCACCCCGATTGGTCGGATGCGCGTTGGTGGACGGAATCCGCCGAGCCGATGCAGGAGATTCATTGGCACGATATGCAACGTCAGCACATCGGTTTGAAACTGTATGCGCCGGTGGCAGCGGATAGCTGTCTGACGGGGCGGGTTTTGTTGTGGTTTAATGCGCAAATGCTGCCGCTGAATTTACGCTTGCCGCCGACATCGGCGGGCTGCCATTGGCAGAAATGCGTTGATTCGAGTACATTGCAGGTGTTGCTCAATCGAGATGATCTCGGTGTAATGCAGGGGATGACCATAGATACTTCGGTGACGGTTCCGCCGCGCAGCGTGCTGGTGTGGGTCGAGTGTCGGAGTGATGCATAGGTCTGCATGGCGTTTTCTAAAAAAGGATGAACGATAGATGAATGGATCGGGGACATACAATTTGGCAAGGCCGCAACGCTGGGGCTTTTGGATGACCTGCGTGTGGTTTGGCGCGTATTTGTTGGCAACGCAAGGCTTTTTGACGGTGGCCACGCTCATGGGTTATGCGCATTGGCAAGGCTTGCCGATGAACATCAATGGTGCGCGCGAGATGATGGGCAGCACCGAAGCCTTGATCCAAGTGGCGTTGGTGGTGAATCTGTTGAGTTTGCCGCTGATTATTCTGATGGTGAAAAGCAAACGCGGCAGTGTCTGGCGCGATTACATGGCGTGGCGCCCTGTGGGGGTGGCGCGCGTGGTGCTGTGGGTGATTATTTGTTTGCTGTCGGTGTTTGCGATGGGTATTTTGCACCAAATCTTGGGCTGGCGCGACTCGGGCTTCATGAATGAATTGCCGCAGATGCAATCGCGTTTTTGGATGATCCTCAGCGTTGTGGTGGCGGCACCGATTTTCGAGGAAATGGTGTTTCGCGGTTTTGTTTATGGCGGTTTTGAGCGCAGCTTGGGCGCGTTTCCGGCGGTATTGCTCAGCAGCTTATTATTCACCGCGCTGCATGTGCAGTACAACTGGTACGAATTGGCGCAGATTTTTGTGCTCGGTATGGTGCTGGGCTGGGCGCGGATGCGCACGCAATCGCTGTTGACGCCGATCGTGATGCATGCAGTCAATAATGCTCTGGCGACGGCGATGGTGTTTCTGGCGCAACAATCCATGTAAGCGACTGTGCGCCTTTACATCAACCATTACATCGGTAATTACATCGCCAAAAGCCCAAGCAAACACAAAGCCGGTGCGTGACGCATCGGTATCGCCGCCAAATCCGGTGCCTGCTGACACTGCGCCATTAGCGCCAAAGCGTCGCCGCCACAGAAAAATAAATGCGGCGTATCGTTCGCGTCGCTCATGCGTGACAAACAATAACGTTGAATGAATTGCGCGATCGCGCCGACGGCGGCCAACATCGCTCCGCTGGCCAAAGCGTCGCGCGTCTGTTGCGGCGCATGGTGTAGCGTGACTTCACCGCCGTCCAACGGCAATTGCGCGGTGTAGTGATGCAGTGCGGTGCGCGTGAGTTTCAGTCCCGCGCCGATGGTGCCGCCGAGGTGTTGTCCGCCTGCCAAAATCCCGTCCACCGTGAGCGCCGTGCCTGCGCTGATGACCAAATGAGGGTGTGTCGCACCGATGCTTTGCGCACCTAAAATTTGCGCATAGCGGTCACTGCCCATTTGCGTTTCGTCATAACCGAGTTGCAGCAGCGAGTGTGTGGCTCGCGTGCGAATACGCCGAATGGCTGCATTCGGCCACAGTTGCGCGCACAGCGCGCTGATGTGTTCGTACAAGGCGGCGCTGGCAACGTGGCTGATGCGGATTTCGAGGGGTTCGCCGTAGTGTTGCGCCTCGTTTAACCATTGTTGGTGCAATTGCGTGCGCAGCTCGTCGAGTGACTGTATCCCGTCATGAGCAATCGCCGCTGCGACCGTATCGGGCGCGAGCGGGTGGCGCGTGGCGTGGTAGAACCAGTATTTGATGCGGCTGTTGCCAACGTCGATCAGGAGTAAGGTGGGCGCGGTCATGTCGGGTTTCGTCATTCGGTAATGGGGTGGTAGGCGCGAATCTGGCCGCTGTTCAGCGTTACGATGGGTGCGGCGGCAGGGTCAATGATGGCCGGCTGAATGCGGTATTCGCCCCATGCGTTGATGCCCAGTGCGGTGCCGTACTCGCTTGGAGCGGCTTCGTCCACGGTACCGTGTTCTGCCCACTGCACGGTATGCTGTTGCCACAAATCGTATTGATTCCAGCGCTGCGCCAACGATGTGTCCGGCAGGGCGTGCGCGGTTTCGATGGCGCAGAGGATGGCGTCCACCAATTGCATCAGTAGGGTTTCGCGCGCGCCGAGGGTGTGGGCGTGCCACGTCGGATCGATTTGTGCCAAGCCGATGGGGGCAAACGCCGACGGCGCCAAATCGGTGTTCATCGAGGGGTCGTCCAAACGAGGCGCAATGTTCAGGCCGACGCCAATCACCACCCAGCGCATTGTGCTGCGGCTTTCGGGGCTGCTGTGGTTATTGGGGTTGGCTTGCACCAAAATACCTGCGAGCTTGCCTTTGTGACTGGCGGTTTGGCCAATCAAATCATTCGGCCATTTGAGCTGAACCGGCCAACCGTTTTGGGTACAGGTTTGCGCCAAGGCCAAACCAACGCGGATGGACAGCGCGGGAATGGCGTCCAAGGGCAAACTCAGGCCGAGCGAGAAAATCAAATCGCCTGCTTGACTGCGCCAAACGCGCTCGAATTGGCCGCGTCCGTGGGTTTGGCGCTCGGCCACCAGTAGGGTATGATGTTGGCTGGGGCTTCGGTATAATTGCGCATTGGTTGAGTCGCATTCGGCCACGTATTTGATGGCGAGCGCACTGCGCGCCGCGCTGTGGTGGCTCCACCAGTGTTTGAGTCGTGCGAGTTCGAGCGGTGCGTAGGGCATGATGGGCTTGAGAATGCGATGAAAACGTCCCGATTATAAAACAACCGCGCACGCCGCGGTTTGAATCGGCGGCAAGGATGAATATTTTGATGGAGAGGGCGATGTCGGACAGTCAACAAAAGCCGAAGCAGGGCTATTATAAACACCACGTTTTTTTCTGTACCAATGAGCGCGCGGCCAACGACGAGCGCGGCGATTGCGCGCGTCACGGAGCTGCGGATGCGCTCGATTACATCAAGGGGCGGGCGCACAGCATGGGGCTTTTAGGCAAAGGCAAAGTGCGCATCAACAAAGCGGGCTGCTTGGATCGCTGCGCGCAAGGGCCGGTGTGCGTGGTTTACCCCGACAATGTTTGGTATCAATATGTCGATCGCAGTGATTTGGACGAAATTTTGACCGAACATTTGCAGAATGATCGCGTGGTGACGCGCTTGTTGGTGGACGCTGAATAATATGGCGGTGTTGAACAACAAGGCAGAGCGCCTGCTGATCGAGGGCAATGTCGGCGCGATTGAGGTACAGGTTGATATGCCGACTTTGAGCGAGGCGCAGCCCAACGCGCGCGGCTTGGCGATTGTCGCGCATCCGCATCCGTTGTTTGGCGGTACGATGGACAACAAAGTCGCGCAGACGCTGGCGAAAACCTTCAGCGGCTTGGGCTACATGACCGTGCGTTTTAATTTCCGCGGCGTGGGACAAAGCGCGGGTAAGCACGATGCGGGCAATGGCGAAACCGACGATACACTGACGGTGATTGAGTGGGCGCGGCGTCAGTATGAACAGCACGGCGCATTGGTGTTGGCGGGGTTTTCGTTTGGCACGCTGGTACAGTCGCGCGTGGCGCAGCGTCTGAATGAGCTGGGTCAGCGTGTCGAGCGCATGGTGTTTGTCGGCACGGCGGCGGGCAAGTGGCCGGTCGAGGCCGTGCAGCAGGACACCATCGTCATTCATGGTGAGCTGGATGATACGATCACGCTGGATGAGGTGCTGCGCTGGGCGGAGCCGCAAGAGTTGCCGGTGACCGTAGTCGCAGGCGCGGATCATTTTTTCCATCGCCGCTTGCACATCATTCGTGGCATCATTGAGCGGCAGTGGGTGTATCATGAAGCCGATAATGAGTAACCAACTCACATCCGATTTTTAACTCAAACAGCAGAGGTATCGAGTGTCCGAAACCGCATCCATTCATGCTATTCCCAATGATTCATCGTCCAGCGAGCGCGAGACGAGCGTCGCGGTATCCTTGTGGTTCGATATGCAGCCGAACGCCGATGCGGGTACGGTTGTGCCGCATTGGGCGCGCACCTTGGCGCAGGCGCATGTGGATCACGAAATGTTGGTTCTGGCGCACCCCGACACCGCCTACGCGCGCTCCGGTTTGGTGGGCGATATCATCCAAGGTTCGGTTTGGCCGGATGATGCGTGGCAGGCGGCATTGGCGCAGGGCATTGCCCGTGCGCGTGCACACGGGACGCAGCAGTTGGTGGTTCTCTTGCCTTACCGCTCCAGTCCGGTGCTGTGGACACAATGGGCGCTGATGACGTTCGCGCAGATGGGCGCGCGTTTGGACAATACCACGGGACTGCTGCAAGGCATGGACGATTGGGAGCGCACCTTGCATCGAGCCGACGCACTGCGTTGGTTGATCATTGATCGGGTCATTACTTATGGTGTGGCGCGTGCGCCGGCGGATTATTTGCCGCAAATGCGCGCGTTTAACCCGATGGCGCGCTGGGTGCACGACAGTTTGGTCAATAAAGATGTGCTGTTACAAGGACTTAATGCTTACCACAAAGCGGCACCATTGGCACAAATTGCACTCAAAAAGGACGATTTAGGTGCATGGAATGCCAATAAAGTGGTATATTTCTCCTCTTATAGTGCAGTTGATCGCGCAAAAATCACGTCGTTGATCCGTCGGTGGCGGCAACAATACAGCCATCAAATCGTCCGTCTGTGGGCGGCGATTCGGGTAAAAGATGTCGCGGAGCCATTGGCAGTCAGTGGCATTCATCATTTGTGGTCGATGGAGTTTGTTCCTCAATATGCCGCAGAGGAGATGACTGAAAGTGGTGTTTGGCTGTTGGGGCAAGGCATCGATGTGGCGACTTTGCGCGCGGAGCTGGAGCAATGCAGCGCGTGACCGAGTGTCATGCAATACGTAGGAGATAGCAATATGGTGGCAAAAAAAGGCGGGCTGACAGAAGCACAATTGCTCAAGATGCCGGCAAAAGATTACATGAATGAAGCGCAATTGGCTTTTTTCAAAGAAAAACT
>CAZCYS010000077.1:0-1071 GCA_964502825.1 uncultured Hydromonas sp.
AATTCCCGCACCATTCGTTGAGCCTAACCCTTGAACCTTGCGGTTCAGGGTGCTGTAATCAATTAAGCTTCGGGTTCATCTGACTAAGAGACGCTCACACCAGCTTAATGCTGTTTCACAGCTAAAGTACATTATTGGTTCAAAGAGCTACGGCGAATAATCGCGAATGGCGCAGGAACGCCTGTATTATAGCAGAATTCGATGGCTGGCCGATGCCTTATTCGGATGTGTCGCTCGGTTTTGTGCGGGGCAGTCGTCCATTTTATCTTCAGACTTTCTTCAGGCATTTCGGGTATTATGCGAGGCTTGAAAACGGGTCGACATACATTGGGGAAATAGGGGACATATCCCTGTTGATAATGATTATTTTGCTATGCGACTTGTGGAGACCTTATTTCATCGGTCACGGCGATGAAAATAACAATAACGTTTCAGGATGCACGCTTTGAATTTCACCATCATCAAACAATTTTTTTTCGGACGAAACACGTGGCGAACCCAGCAGTTGGTTGGCTTGATCGCTTTATTTCTGACCGCACTGACGAATTCGGCTTTTTTGGCGCATGTCAAACAGGTGTATTACCCGCAGAACGTTGGCTTTGTGGTGGCGCTCATGGTGATTTTGTTTGCGCTCAATTATGTGCTGTTGTCTTTGGTGAGTATTCGTCACACGGTGAAAATCGTCGGTGCGCTGATTTTGGTGCTGTCCGCCGTGGTGGCCTATCACATGGACACGTTTGACGTGGTGATTGATAAGGTGATGCTGCAAAACGTGGCGGAAACCCAAACCCGCGAGGTACGCGACTTACTAACGCTGAAATTCGCGTTGTACACAGTGTTTTTGGGTATTTTGCCCGCGTGGTGGTTGCTGCGCCAAAAGGTCGAGCGCACCAGTGTGCTGCGTGGCTTTGGGTCAAAACTCAAAGGTATGATTGTGGCCTTGATTGTGATGGCGGCGGCGATTGGTATGTTCAATAAAGACATGGCGTCCTTTGTACGCGAGCATAAAGCCGTGCGTTTTTACACCAATCCGCTGACCTATCTGTATTCTGCGGGACAATTCGTTGCCAG
>CAZCYS010000077.1:1171-4637 GCA_964502825.1 uncultured Hydromonas sp.
ATGTTGGTCGGTTTGCAAGACTATATCAACAGTCGTCCCGACAAAGATATTTTGATTGTGTTGCACACCATGGGCAGTCATGGCCCCGCCTATTACAAGCGTTATCCAAAACAGTTTGAGCATTTCACGCCGACTTGCCAAGACAATCAGCTTGAAAAATGCAGTCAAGAGTCTATCAGCAATGCGTTTGACAATACCATCGTCTATTCGGATTATGTGATTGCCAAAACCATTGAGTTACTCAAAGCGAATCAAGACAAATACGATACCAGCATGATCTATATGTCTGATCATGGTGAATCCTTGGGTGAAAACGGCGTGTATCTGCACGGTATGCCGTATGCCATCGCGCCAAAAGCGCAGAAAAATCCGGCGGCGGCGATTTGGGTCGGGCCGAAAGGCTTTCATGGCGTAGCGGTGGATAAGCTCAAACCTTTTGCCGACAAACCTCTGTCACACGACAATTTGTTCCATACTTTGTTGGGTAGTTTTGAGGTGCAATCGGAGGTATATAAACCCGAACTGGATATTTTTTACATGGCTGGAGCGCGTGGTTATTAAATTTTGAGTCTGACTGCTTTTGACTATTGAAAAATCGTTTCTCATCCCTATTTCCTGCACAGTGATCGGTTTTAATTCATAATCTGATTGTTGTGAGCGATTTTAAGTGACGCGACAGATACAAACCTTTCCATTTCACCGACTTTTTTCGAGAGGATATGCCGTGAAACGAATTTTCTTATTTTTAATGACCAACATTGCCGTAATGGTCGTCATCAGCTTGGTTTTGAACCTGCTGAACCTTAATGGCGCTTTATCCATGCGCAATGGCGATATTATGGGACTTTTGGCCGCTTCTGCGGTGATCGGTTTTACCGGCTCTATCATTTCTCTGTTACTGTCCAAGCGTATGGCCAAGATGTCGGTCGGCGCGCACGTGATTGAACAGCCGAGTAATGAGGTGGAACAGTGGTTGGTTGAAACTGTGCGCCGTCAAGCGACACAGGCCAATATCGGTATGCCCGAAGTGGCGATTTATGATTCACCTGATGTCAATGCTTTTGCAACCGGCGCGAATAAAAACAACGCATTGGTTGCCGTCTCCACCGGTTTGCTGCGCAGCATGTCGCGTACCGAAGCCGAAGCCGTATTGGCGCACGAAGTATCACACGTGGCCAATGGCGACATGGTGACTTTGACCCTGATTCAGGGCGTGGTCAATACCTTCGTGTTCTTCTTCTCGCGCATCATCGGTAATTTGATTGACCGTGTGGTGTTTAAAAACGAAGACGACGCGCCGGGACCTGCCTTCTTTATCACCAGCTTGATTGCACAGATTTTCTTGGGCTTTTTGGCCACGATGATCGTCATGTGGTTCTCGCGTCAGCGTGAGTTCCGCGCAGATGCAGGCGGTGCGCATTTGTCCGGTCGCCAAAACATGATTAATGCCTTGAAACGCATTCAAGCCGCACACGAGCCGGAGCATACGCCGGAAAAAGTGGCTGCTTTTGGGATTTCGGGCAAGCGTGGCGGTATCATGCGTTTATTCATGACCCACCCGCCGTTGGAAGAGCGTATTGAGCGCTTGCAACAAGCCACACACTAATCCATAGGCAAAAAAGTCGAATGTTTCATTAAGCCGCTGTTTTTACAGCGGTTTTTTATTGCTCAAATCACAACTTTACAATTATTTACAAACTTGCGAAAAACGCTGCTGTAAAATCGATTTCAGAGTGGGCGTGCGGCGTATTTTTCGATGCGCTTGAGTAGCGTTTTGGACGTAGACAGAGAGAAAGGGTGTGGTATGAACTATCTAAAACCGATTTTTGCTTTAACTTCGATGATGGCTTTGGGTGTGGCGTATGCTGCCGATTCACCTACGGGCGCGTCGCCTGCGGGTGCTCCTCCGGGTGGCGCAGGCGCTGCGCCGCCGATGATGGGCTCGCAGCTACCCGTGCCGAAACCGGGAGTGTATGGTTTGAATTTTGATGCGAAAAACTATACGGTGAAAAGCATTGAAGTGGGTGGCAAAACCGTTCAATACCGCGCGTTTGAAAACATTGTGTATGTCACGCATCCGGTCGATACCAAGTACCAACGCATGAATGTGTATGTGCCGGAAAGCTACTACGAAGGCAAAACCATTGGCCGCTTTAGCGCGCAAACTGCGCCGATTTTCTTCCCGAATTCTGTCGGCGGCTATATGCCGGGTGATCCGGGTAGCCCGGGGTTAGATCGAGAGGGCAAAGATGCAAATGCGATTGCCGTGGCCTTGTCCAAAGGTTATGTCGTTGCGGCGCCCGGTGCGCGTGGACGCACAACAAAAAATGATGCGGGACAATACACTGGCAAAGCCCCTGCGGCAATCGTCGATCTGAAAGCAGCGGTACGCTATCTGCGTCACAACGACAGCATCATGCCGGGGGATGCTGAAAAAATCATTTCCAACGGCACCAGCGCGGGCGGTGCCTTATCCGCCTTGCTGGGGGCGAGCGGTGACAATACCGATTATGAACCGTATCTGAAAGCCATTGGCGCGGCCAAAGCGCGTGACCATATCTTTGCGGTGTCCGCGTATTGCCCGATCGCTAATCTGGAGCATGCCGATGCGGCGTATGAGTGGCAGTTCAATGGCGTGAACGATTACAAAAAAATGGTCATGTCGCAAATGATTGACTGGCGCATGGAACGCAAAGAGGTACAGGGTACATTGACCGCCGAGCAAATCAAGGTGTCGGATGAGTTAAAAGCCTTGTTTCCGAACTACGTCAACAGCCTCGGGCTGAAACGCGCGGATGGCACGGTTTTGACCCTGAATCAGCAGGGCGATGGCAGCTTTAAGGAATACGTTAAATCCTATGTATTGGCTTCTGCACAAAAGGCATTGGATAGTGGCACTGATTTATCCGGCTTGAATTGGTTGACGATTAAGGATGGCAAAGTCACCGATTTGGATTTCAAACAGTATGTGCAATACACCATGCGCATGAAAACGCCACCTGCATTTGATGCGCTGGATTTGAGCAGTGGGGAGAACGATTTATTTGGTACGGCGACGGTTGCGGCCAAACATTTCACCGCGTATGGCATGAACAATGGCTCGGCAAAGGGTACGATGGCCGATGCGCAAGCCATCAAAATGATGAATCCGATGAGCTATATTGGCGCGAAGGATGCGAACAATGCGCAACACTGGCGCATCCGTCATGGCACGATTGACCGCGATACCTCGCTGGCCATTCCGGTGATTTTGGCCACCAAATTGCAGCAAAGCGGCAAGCACGTCGATTTGGCATTGCCGTGGAATCGCCCACACAGTGGCGATTATGATTTGGATGAGTTGTTTACATGGGTTGAGCAGATAACGCGCTAATTAAATAACACGAAAAAACCGCTGCGATTTGCAGCGGTTTTTGATTGATAAGCTGAGCGTTGATGCTTCGCCGAGCTTATTAAGCACAACCCT
>CAZCYS010000077.1:4737-6313 GCA_964502825.1 uncultured Hydromonas sp.
CTTATTAAGCACAACCCTCGACATACTTGACTGAAGGCAAGAGTCCCGAACGAATTTCAGTAATGCGCCCTTTACTTTCCTCCAGCACAAACGCCGAGCGTCGATCAGGTGCGGAGAGGGTTAGATAATGACCTGCTTCGTCATATTTGTGTTTGGTCACAACCGCATTCGGATGGCGCTTGAGTATTTCTGCGCTGCTCATGTTGAATGTGACATTCAGGCTGTTCGGCAGGTTTTGGCGTAGGTCGGCGCGAGTAATCACGTCGTTTTCCACCATAAAAAGAATATTTGGATAGCGAGTAAACGCCACATACGCGCATCCGCGCTCTTCGGGGGCGATGGGTTGTTTCATTGAGTCGCGCAAGGCTTGAGGCAACTGGCTCAGTTTTTCACCAAACTGAATGTCACCATAACCCTGCATGGACAAAGTTGGTGCAGCAGGAATGGGCTGTGTTTGAGCGCTTGGGTATTGGGAGCCGGTCGTACATGCCGTAAGGCCGATGATTGAGCATACGGCCGCAATCATCGGGCGCATGAGGGTGTTGGTATGTTGTTTGGGTTGCATGGCAAACCTCCTTAAATGAAAACACCATCTATAGCAGATGGTGTGGTTTCATTATAGGCTTTTGTGCGCGGTGATGTCAGCGAACGAGTGATTTTCCTATCAATTGCGCGGTTTCGTGCGCCGTGCCGCCATTGATCACATGGCTGTAACCCAATTGCATCAAGGCAGTGCGTGCATAGGCCGAGCGCATACCCGAGGCGCAATACAGCACCAGCGTATGCGACTTATCGTTTAAAGCATCCAAAGCGGTCAAATTTTGCGGCGCAATCGCTTCCACCGGAATATTCAACGCGCCTTCAACATGCCCCATAGCAAACTCGGCAGGCGAACGCACATCAATCACCAGCGTGTTGTCCGGTAACGGTTCGCTCGGCGTTCCGCGCATTTGCGCTTTGAGCTGATCAAACACACTCATGCTCAGTCCTTTTTGACCTCAATATTGGCTTGAACATTGCGCAGGCGAATGTGCAGTTCGCGCAATTGTTTTTCGTCCACCGGCGATGGTGCTTGCGTGAGCAAACATTGCGCGCGCTGGGTTTTCGGGAAGGCAATCACGTCGCGGATGGATTCTGCCCCCGCCATCATAGTGACGATGCGATCCAAACCGAAGGCAATACCGCCGTGCGGTGGCGCGCCGTATTGCAATGCGTCGAGCAGGAAGCCGAATTTGGCTTGTGCTTCTTCCGCGTCGATGTTCAATGCACGGAATACCTTGCTTTGTACTTCCTCGCGGTGAATACGCACCGAGCCGCCGCCGATTTCCCAACCGTTCAATACCATGTCGTAGGCTTTGGCGATGCACAGCCCCGGATTGGTCGAGAGGTAGTCTTCGTGGCCGTCTTTCGGTGCGGTGAACGGGTGGTGGCAAGCAACCCAGCGCTTGGCTTCGTCGTCGTATTCAAACATCGGGAAGTCAACCACCCACAGTGGTTTCCAGTCGCCAGAGGCCAAGCCTTTTTCGTGGCCGATTTTGATGCGCAATGCGCCAATCGCGTCGTTCACCACTTTGGC
>CAZCYS010000078.1:0-3488 GCA_964502825.1 uncultured Hydromonas sp.
TCCAAATCAATCGCGGCTTTGACCAAGCCCGCCATCTCCGCCTCGGTGTCGGGCGTGAGCACGACAAACGGATACTCGACGCGCCAGTCGGTCGCGTCGGTCACGTGCGATACGCGCGACAGACCATCGAATTTGATATTGCCTTTGGCGGTATATTTGCCAAATTTGCTGCGCACCTGCGCACGCAGTTTGCCCATTTCGTCAAATTGTTGGGCAAAATGCGACACCGCAACCTTGGCTTTGACCATCAAAGCCTGCACCTTTTCGGCGCGCTGATTGCTTTCCAAATCAGTATTGACCGACAAATCGGCCACGCGGCGTTTTTCAATCTCGTGCAGACGGTGATTCAGCGCCTCGATCAGCGCCTTGCGTCGGCGCGGATTGTCCAGCAAATCATCCTGCAAATAGGGATTGCGGTTGACCACCCAGATATCGCCCAAGATTTCGTACAGCATGCGCGCCGAACGCCCCGTGCGCCGCTCGGCACGCAGCTCGGACAACCATTGCCACGCCTCGTCACCGAGCAGACGAATGATGATTTCGCGGTCGGAAAACGAAGTGTAGTTATACGGAATTTCGCGCAAGCGCGGGGCCTGCGGCTGTACCACAGGATTCTGCAGGGCAGAGCTCAAATCAAAGGGTGCGTTCATAAAAACAATGTCCTAACGCTTGGCCGCAACGGCAACGTTTATCCGCGCACGCGACAACCAAGCAGGCTACTCGTCTACGAGTCATTCAATGGAGTCACATTTTACCCTATTTCTCAACTTTCACCTAAACCCGCTCCAGCCGAAAAAGATCGCTATTCACAGCCCATGCGCCTGAACACGGACATAGTCATATTCACACGATATTTCTGTAAAGAATGATATAATTTTTCCAGCCTCAGCGCCTTGTTTTTCGGTACTTGCTCAGTCATTTGGGCAATCAACCGACGAACCCACTCTGTTTATCCTTCACGAGGAGATTTCATGTCCACATCATTCCGTTTGCTCGCCATGAGTTTGGCCATCGTCGGCCTATCCGCACTGACAGCCTGCGCTGACAAGCCTGCTCCGGCACCGACGGCTGCGCCTACGCCAGCTCCAGCAGCACCAGCCGCTGCGCCAGCGCCCGCTCCAACCGCCGAAGCCCCTGCCGCCGCGCCAACCACCACCAAAGCCAACCCACTCGCACTGATGACCAGCAAAGGCTGCGCGGCGTGCCATAAAGTGGATGCCAAAATGGTCGGCCCGTCGTACCAAGACGTGGCGAAAAAATATGCCGGACAACCGGAAGCCAAAGCTTATCTGGCGAAAAAAATCATTGATGGGGGTGCCGGTGTTTGGGGACCTGTGATGATGCCGCCGAACAAGGGCCGAATCAGCGACGAAGAAGTCACCATCATGGTCGATTGGATTTTGGCCGGCGCAAAATAAGCGTGATGGCGTCTTGAACGCATTTCTGTGTACGTAAGGCGATAAAAAACGCGGCATATTGCCGCGTTTTTTATTTTTTCACATCTGTTTCGCTATGAGATTCAGCGCTTATTTCAACTGCTCACGCATCGCCTTGCGCAGCACCGCTTCTTCAAATCGTTGGCGCTGCGTCTCATTTTCGATTGCCAAAGGCGGTACGACGCGCGGTTTGCCGTCTTGAAACGCGACCATGGTGAAATAGCAGCTATTGGTATGACGCACGCTGCGATTTTGAATATCTTCGGCGACCACTTTAATGCCGACCTCCATCGAGGTTTTGCCCACATAGTTGACCGAGGCCAAAAATGTGACCAATTCGCCCACGCGAATCGGCTCTTTGAACAGCACCTGATCGACCGATAAAGTCACCACATAGCAGCCGGCGTAGCGGCTGGCGCAGGCATAGGCCACCTGATCGAGCAGTTTGAGAATGTCGCCGCCATGCACATTGCCCGAGAAATTAGCCATATCGGGCGTCATCAGCACCGACATGTGCAGTTCGCGTTGATTGAATTCGGAGGCGGAAGGTTGAACTTGTGGGTCACTCATGATGTTTGCTCGGGATACTGGCTGTCCAGCCCCTCGATGATTTCCAGTAAGGTTTGTTTGATTTGCGCTTGCGTACCGCCCATCAGCACCGCGTCGTCCAACGCATCCTGCGCCAGATCGCGCAACTCGGCGAGGTTTTCGTTGAGCACCTTGATCTTTTCGACGCAGGCCAAGACCGAACCGTCGGGCTTGAGCCAAACGGGGGGCTTAAAGGGCTTGGAGGATGATTTAAAGCTTTCAGACATAATGAGCCGTTCCGCAAGTGAATTGATTGCGCGCTGAGCGTTGATGAATCGATTAGTAGTAGCTGTTGACATCATTACGGCTGCGTTTGATGTTTTGCAACTCTTCCAAACGCTTGGGCGGATAACTTTCCCAGCGGGTGCAGGCCGGACATTGCCAATAATAATGCGCCGCTTCAAAACCGCACTGCGTGCAGCGATAACGCGATAATTGCTTGACGTATTTTTGTATCAAGCCACGGGTCAGACTTTCTTCCGAAACCGCATTTTCACCACCTGCTTGCGCTGCTCCGGCGTTTTCTGCATGGTTCATACCACCGTTGTCCGCACGAATACGCGCGTCCAACAGTTTATTGAGTGCATTGAGCGACGGATGCCGCATAAACAATTCATGCAACTGTGGCAAAGTCTGCTCGGCAACGCCATATTGATCCTGCGCCTTTAACCACGCATCCAACACATCAATTGAACCGCTGTCCAACACCTTTTGATGCAAAACATTCAGCCCCTCCTGCGCGCGATTCGCCGCCACATAGGATTTCATCATATCGTTGACCAACAACGGCACCGATTCGGGCTGCTCGCTCGCCAAAGTTTGCCAAATGTGCAGCGCCTCATCGTGCCGATTCTGCTCGGCGTACCACTGACCTTTGAGCAACAACGCGCGTACCGATTTCGGACTTTGACTCAAAGCCGCGTCGATTTCGCGCTGCGCCTGCAGCCAGTCCTTCGCACGCAGCGCAGCCAAGGCCAGTTCACAATGAAAATGCGTCAATGCCGTGGTTTGCTGACCTGCGGTTTGCGCCGTTTCATTGATCGCCTGCGCCATATCAATCGCCTGATGCCACTCCTGCTGCGACTGATAAATGTGCAGCAACTGCACGCGCGCCTCGTGCTCACGCTCCGTGCCGATTAAACTCTGAAAACACTGCTCCGCGCGATCAAACAAACCGCCGCTCAAAAACGCCATGCCCAATTTATACGTCGCACTCTGACGCGGCGCGGGCGACAAATCGGGGCGATCAATCAAGCTCTGATACACGCGGATGCTGCGCTCCACTTCACCACGCTGACCAAACAAATGGCCCAACGCAAAGTACAAATCCACCGTGCCCGTATCCACGCGCGCCACATCAATCAATGCATCAATCGCCTTGTCCGGCTCCTGATCGAGCAAATGATTCAGGCCTTTGAAATACGATTTCGGCAGTTTTTTACTCTCTTGCAGGCGCTTTTTACT
>CAZCYS010000078.1:3588-6280 GCA_964502825.1 uncultured Hydromonas sp.
TTACATATTAAAGGGCGGCAACTCCGAATTCACCACCTGCGCCGTCGGCACGCCCGATACCTGATTCGGCGCATATTTGGACAACAACGCTTGCTGATCGGCAATCACCCCTCGGTTTTGCTCCGTTTCCTTGCGCAAGCGACGCGCCTCCCATTGCACCGAAAAATACTTTGGCAACAACACCAAAATCCCCAACAGCAAACCCATTACGAAAAACGCAAACAGCAACACAATCAACGGCAAATCGACCTGTAAGCCCTGCATCACCGAAAAAGTCGTCGTTTGATTATTCAGCAACGCCAGCCACACCAAGACGAGCAGCACCAAAATCCGTAGAATCCACGCGATTACTTTCATTACATTCTCCAAGCACAGACTGTGTGCAAACGATATGTGTGATTTGACATCCATCAAGCAACGCACCCGCCACATAGGGGCTACGTTCGTATGTTTAGCATTGTAAGCGATTTTAAACCACCGCTTGCCAAAAACAACCTCCAAAAACGCTCAATAAGCGCACATAAAAAAACGAACCCGAAGGTTCGTTTTTTCATATTTCATTGAGACTGAAAGGCACTGACTCACGATAGTTTGCGCCAAAATATGATATTTAACCGCATATCGTTTTCGCCATTTCTTCCTCAATCACGGCCTTATTGCTGAGTTGACTGATCCACACGCTCACGCATGTCTTTGCCCGCCTTGAAGTGCGGTACTTTTTTGGACGGCACAGTCACTTGGTCACCGGTTTTTGGATTGCGGCCAATGCGCTCGGGGCGCTCGTTCACCGTGAAGCTGCCAAAACCGCGAATCTCAACCCGTTGTCCCACCGTTAAGGTATGGGCAATTGCGGTGAGAATTGCGCTGGTCGCCATTTCTGCGTCACGCGCCACCAACTGCGGAAAACGCGCTGCAAGATTATTGATTAATTCGGATTTGGTCATGGTGCTAAGCTTTAATGAGTGCAATTCATCGCAAATACTGCGTACAAAATATAATCGTTGTTCCTTGGACGGCTCCACAGGGGATTCCGACCTCGGTTTCTGATCGATCAAACAACCTCACCCGCACATGCGGATGAGATTGTGTACTCATTATTGCTGTTCCAATTTGGCTTTGAGCAATGCGCCCAAGTTGGTGGTGCCGGATGCGGCCGCACCAGATTCCTCAGCCATGTGTTTCATTGCGGCTTGGGTTTCTGCTTGGTCTTTTGCCTTGATGGACAATTGGATAGAACGGTTTTTGCGATCCACTGATACGATCACGGCTTCAACGGCGTCGCCGTCTTTGAAGTGTGTACCGGCATCTTCAACGCGATCGTTGGAGATTTCAGAGGCACGCAAGTAGCCTTCTACGTCATCAGCCAATGTAATCACCACGCCTTTGGCTTCCACCGATTTGACGGTGCCTTTAACCAAAGAGCCTTTGTCGTGCAGGCCAACGTAGTTCATGAATGGATCGCCTTCGAGCTGTTTGATGCCCAAGGAGATGCGTTCTTTATCCACGTCGATCGACAGGATAACGGCTTCCACTTCCTGACCTTTTTTGTAGTTGCGCAAAGCCGCTTCAGGGGCTTCTTGCCAAGACAAGTCAGACATGTGTACCAAACCGTCGATACCGCCTTCTAAACCAACAAACACGCCGAAGTCAGTGATGGAGCGGATCGCGCCTTTAACTTTGTCGCCTTTTTTGAAGTTGGCTTCAAATTCGTCCCATGGGTTTGGTTTGCATTGTTTCATGCCCAAAGAGATGCGGCGTTTGGATTCGTCGATTTCGAGGATCATGACTTCGACTTCGTCACCCAAAGTCACGAGTTTCTTCGGATCAACGTTTTTGTTGGTCCAGTCCATTTCAGACACGTGTACCAAGCCTTCGATGCCTTGTTCGATTTCAACGAACGCGCCGTAGTCGGTGATGTTGGTGACTTTACCGAACAAACGGGTATTTTGCGGATAACGGCTGCTCAAACCAGACCAAGGATCGTCGCCCAATTGTTTGATGCCCAGTGAAACGCGGTGTTTTTCTTGATCGAATTTCAAGATTTTCGCTTCAACTTCTTGACCCACGGTCAACACTTCCGATGGGTGACGCACACGACGCCATGCCAAATCGGTGATGTGCAACAGGCCGTCAATGCCGCCCAAATCAACGAACGCACCGTAGTCGGTGATGTTTTTAACGATACCTTTGACAACTTCGCCTTCTTTCAAAGTTTCGGCCAATTTAGCGCGCTCTTCGCCCATAGTCACTTCGAGTACCGCGCGGCGGCTCAAGACCACGTTATTGCGTTTGCGATCCAATTTGATGACTTTGAATTCCATGGTTTTGCCCTCAAATGGGCTCATGTCTTTGATCGGACGCAAGTCCAACAATGAACCTGGCAAGAACGCACGAATGCTGTTCGCCATAACGGTCAAACCACCTTTGACTTTGCCTGTAACGGTACCGGTCACCAATTCGCCGGTTTCCAGGGCTTTTTCCAAATCCAACCAAGCAGACAAACGCTTGGCACGGTCGCGTGACAACACGGTGTCACCAAAACCGTTTTCCAACGAATCAATTGCCACACTCACGAAATCGCCTACTTCGGCTTCGAGAACGCCTTGATCGTTCAAAAATTCTTCTACCGGAATAAAGGCTTCCGATTTCAAACCGGCGTTCACCACCACAAAGTTGTGGTCGACACGCACGA
>CAZCYS010000079.1:0-6197 GCA_964502825.1 uncultured Hydromonas sp.
GCAGGGAATACATCAGGGAATGGGAAATGCTCACGCCCCCAAAACTGCATGGCCAAAGCTTGCAAAATGAAAGACACACCGATTGCGGTGATCAGCGGCGCTAATTTCGGCGCATGACGCAACGGACGATAGGCCAAACGCTCGATAAAAAAACTGGTGATCATGCACGCCACCATCGCCACCAAGGTCGCGATCAATAACGCAAGCACGGGCCCCAAGCCCGCTTTGATCAGCAAGGTGGTTACGGTCATCGCCACCATCGCGCCGATCATAAATACCTCACCGTGGGAAAAGTTAATGATGCCCAAAATACCATATACCATGGTATATCCTAGGGCAATCATGGCGTACAAGCTCCCCTTAATCATGCCATTAATGAACTGTTGTATAAACAGATCGAATGCACTCATCGTCGCACTCCTCTTTTTTTAATAAAAACCCTATGATATGGCGAGCATATCGTCGTGATTTGTGTGTGATACAGACTGTTGCAAAGAAGTGTGGAACGGGTGACGGGACAAAAATTATTATGTTGTTGTCTCTACCCAGCCCTTGCAAAAATCCCATCTAAAAATAATAACGGTGAATCGTCTCTGCCCCAAAGCCCTGAACACAAATTCAAGCTCAATGGAGAACCCCAGCATATTCAATGCTGGGGTTATTCGGAGATATTACTTAATGATGTCAACAACTTCCAACTTGTCTTTTACTTCAAAAATGGAGATTGCACCACCTTTGATGTCACCGATTTGATCAAATGCGATTTGACCAATCAGACCTTCGAAGTTGACTTTTTGCATTGCCGCAGCAATCGCTTCTGGGTCAGTTGAGTTAGCAACCTTCATTGCCTCTACAATCGCATAAGTAGCGTCATAGGAGAATGGAGAATAAATCTGAACTTTTTGACCTGGGAAAGCTTTTTCGTAGTTGGCAACAAAGTCTTTGCCTTTAGCCATTTTTTCCAAAGGCATACCGGCTACCGAGCAAACAGTACCTTTACCAGCTGCAGCGGACAACTCAACGAATTTATCGGTACACGCGCCATCAGCCGCAACCAATTTCGCAGTCAAGCCCAACTCTTTCATTTGTTTGACCAATGTCGCTGCTGTGTCGTCCATACCGCCCCAGAATACGAAGTCCGGATTCAAGCCTTTGATTTTGGTCAACACAGCTTTGAAGTCGGTGGTTTTGTCGGTTGCCGCTTCGCGGATGGCCACAGTAGCGCCGCCCTCTTTCATTGTTTTTTCCACTTGATCGGCCAAACCTTTACCGTATTGAGTCGCGTCATCCAAAACCGCAATGGTTTTGCCGCCTTTACCCAACATGTATTTAGCCAATGCAGGACCTTGTTGCGCATCGGTCGCCACTACGCGATATGAGCTAACAGAGCCTTTAGGAGTTTTGTTGCCTTTGAGGGTGTAGTCAGGGTTGGTTGAAGAAGGAGAAACCTGTACCAAGCCGGCTGTAGCATAAACGCTGTTCGCTGGGATAGAAACGCCTGAGTTCAAGTGACCCACCACGCCCACGACTTTAGCATCCACCAGTTTTTGCGCTACCACAGGACCTTGCTTCGGATCGCCCGCGTCGTCTTCACCGACCATGGCCAATTTCACTTTTTTACCACCGATAACCAAGTTGCCTTTGGCATTGATTTCGTTCACGGCCAGTTGTACGCCGTTTTCATTGTCTTTGCCCAAGTGTGCGATACCGCCGGTTTTCGGTGCACCGCTACCGATTTTTACGCAGACTTCGTCAGCCGCCAATTTACCACAGGCGCTGTCGCCGCCAGCGGCTGCGCCGCCTGCTGCTTTATCTGCGCCGCCGCCACAAGCTGCCAAAGCAATTGCGGCGGTCAAAGGCAATAATTTAAACATGTTGTGCATCAGTTTTCTCCAAAAGTTAGATTCAAGTACAAAATAAATACTTAATCATATAAATATAGTTAAAGTGTCGTGTTTAATTGACCAGTACAGCAAACGCGACATGGCGAGATTATTATTCAGCCCTTGATGAAAAGCAAGCCGAAATTGCACAATTTCGCCACTTTTTGTCAAGGCGTGGTGCGTTATTGGTGCAAAATTCCGCAAATGTGTGCAACAAAAAACAAGCCCGAATCGCATGGCGCGGTTTCGGGCTTATTTTGTTGCGTATGGCGAATGAAACTTACTTATTTCACCCCTTCTTTAGAAACGACATTCTGAGTCTTATTCTGCTTGCTTGATTTGTGGGTGAACAACCGCCACAACACACCAGAAACCACGGGGATAAAAGCGGCCGCAAAACCAACCAAAGCAATCGTGCTCAAATGATCGCGAACCGCAATATGATAGCCAAACAGATTGACCTCCAGCGAGCCAAAGAAATAACCACCCCACACAAAGGTAATGACCCAAAGCACCGCGCC
The DNA here is from genome assembly GCA_964502825.1 of uncultured Hydromonas sp. GTDB lineage: Bacteria > Pseudomonadota > Gammaproteobacteria > Burkholderiales > Burkholderiaceae > CTSOIL-112. The sequence goes on from CAZCYS010000079.1 coordinate 2,405, forward strand.
GATGATATTCCAACGTTGAAACTTTGCCATAGTCATATTCGAGATACCGGCCACAAACGGCACGAAAGTACGAATCACCGGCAAAAACCGCGCGATGACCAAGGCCTTGCCACCATGCTTTTCATAAAAGTCATGGGTTTTACGCAGATGCTCATGCGAGAACCACGGCGTGTCGATTTCATACGCCTTATTCCCGACTTTTCGACCAATCCAGTAATTCACGGTATTGCCTAAAATCGCGGCGGAAATCAATAAAAAAGTCAGCAACCAAGCGTTCATCAAACCATCAGCGGACAACGCCCCTGCCAAAAACAGCAAGGAATCGCCCGGCAAGAATGGTAAAACCACCAAGCCGGTTTCACCGAAGACCACCGCAAACAAAATCGCGTAAATATAGTTACCGTACTGCAAAATCAAAGAACGCAACTCCTGATCAATGTGCAGCATCAAGGTTAACAAACTGTGTAGGGTTTCCAAAATAATCCTTGTGATAAAAAGTTCAACGACGCACGCTCAAACATATATTCAAGCATATGTTTAAACGCATATTCAAACGCGCGCATCATAACACAGCGCAGTCCGTTGATTATGAATGGATTAAGGACAGAAAGCCCCTATCGTCTGTGTCGAGAGCCATGGTTTTCCACGCGTCCTTATGCGTCCTTATAATTGCCCGCGTGGATGATGTTGCGCATGCACATTTTTCAAACGTTCCTGCGCCACATAGGTATAAATCTGCGTGGTCGATATATCCGCATGCCCCAACAACATTTGCACCACGCGCAAATCTGCCCCATGATTGAGCAAATGCGTGGCAAACGCATGACGCACCGTATGCGGCGAAATCAGGCTCGCAGGAATGCCCGCCGACAACGCATATTTTTTAATCACATGCCAAAACATCTGCCGCGTCATCGCACTGCCGCGCGCGGTGACAAACACCTCATCGCACGAGCGTCCGCGCAGCAGCGCGATGCGCGCCGTGTCCAAATACTGCTTGAGCGTCTCGCCCGCCTCTTCGCCAAACGGCACCAAGCGGGTTTTATTGCCCTTGCCCGTCACGCGTACCACACCGTCGTTCAGACTCACATCCAACATACGCAAGCCCACCAGCTCGGACACGCGCAAACCACTGGCGTACATCAGTTCCAGCATTGCGCGGTTGCGCACGCCCAAATCAGTTGCATCGGGCGCGGCCAGCAGCGCCTCCACTTGCGCCTCAGACAGATTTTTCGGCAAGCGTGCCGTGGGTTTGGCCAGCATCAGCCCCGCAGTCGGATCGTCCGTGCGCAGATTGCTTTGCAACAACCACTGGTAAAAACGTTTGAAGCAACTGATTTTGCGATTACTGGAGGTGCTTTTTTTGACGGTTTTGCTGGTGAACAATTCAGCCAAATACGCCTGTAAATCTGCCGTGTCCGCTTGCACCAACGATTGGTGTCGCACGTGCATAAAACGCGCCAATTGCCGCATATCCGAGCCGTAGGATGCGAGCGTATTTTCGCTCAGGCCGTGCGCCAGCCACAGTTGGCTGGTGAACTGGTCGATTAAATCCTCATCGTTGGGGTGCATGGCAGATGGCATGGCTATTCAGTATGTGTAATAAACAAAAATAAAAAGCATGCGGCGATTATCCCACAGTCCGCCGCGCATCCGAACCATTTACCCAAAATAAGCCCCCTAAAAGTTGACTAATTTAATCAACTTTAGTATCATCACACCATCAAAGGGAGTAGCCCCCAATCAATATGTCGTCAATACAGTGTTTATATCAAGCACTCGGCACATTGAGCGTTCATCTGTCGTTGCCCTACGCATCGACACGTCATCGGCAGAAATGCCATCTACGCGGGCAAGACTTTGACTTGTTTCAGTTTAAACAGGTCAGATGTCTGCGCGTTCGCTATAACCGCCATAACAGTTATAACCGTCACAGCCGCTACAACCATCACTGGCATCCGCGACCTGTTCAAAAACTGAGTCATTTAATTTTTTGAAACAGGAGCTTTGATGAACTATTCGTATCAACACCCGCCCAACGTGGCATTGAGTGTCCTCATCTATCATGCGCCCGCGCGCGCATCGTCTGTTAATCCACTGTTAACGGAGGTCGTATGACTTTAACCAGCATTGGCACGCCGACAATGTGGGTCGGCTTTATCATCCTCGTCTTAATTGTTTTGGCGATTGACCTGTGGGGCTTGGGCGGTAAAACAGCGCACCGCGTCTCACAAAAAGAAGCGCTCACCTGGACCATTGTCTGGATTTTGCTGGCGTTTGCGTTCGGTGGCGTATTGTGGTGGTATTTGCTGCAACAAGGCCACGACCCTGCTTTTGCCAAAGACAAAACCATGGAGTTTTTCACCGGTTATCTGATTGAAAAATCGCTGTCGGTGGATAATATTTTTGTATTCCTGATGATTTTTAGCTTCTTTGCCGTACCGCCTGAGTATCAACGTCGCGTGTTGCTCTACGGTGTGTTGGGCGCAATCATCATGCGTGCGATCATGATTTTTGCCGGCGTCGCATTGGTGACCAAATTTCACTGGCTGATGTATGTATTTGGCGGATTCTTGCTGTTAACCGGCTTGAAAATGCTGTTCATGGCGGATAAGGAATCCGATTTGAACAACAACCCCTTGCTCAAATGGCTGCGCTCGCATTTACGCATCACCAATGAATTTCACGAGGAAAAATTCACCGTACGCATCAACGGCGTGCTGTGGTTCACCCCGCTGTTTTTGGTGTTGCTCATGGTTGAGTTCTCAGATTTGATCTTCGCGGTGGACAGCATTCCGGCGATTTTCGCAATCACCACCGATCCGTTCATCGTGTTCACCTCGAATATTTTTGCGATCATGGGCTTGCGCGCGCTGTACTTCCTGCTGGCTGACTGGAACGAGCGCTTTCACCTGCTCAAATACGGTCTGGCGATCGTTTTGCTGTTCGTCGGTACGAAAATGTTGCTGTTGGACATCTACAAAATCCCGACCAATGTCTCGCTTGGCGTTGTCGGCGCGATCATTGGCAGCTCGATGATCATCAGCTGGATGCACACCGGCAGAAAGCACAATACCGAGTAACCATCGAGGTCTAGTCAAGCAACATTGCGCTTCATATAAAAAACGGCAGATCATTCTGCCGTTTTTTTATTGCTCTGTTTTCGGTGATTTATTCGTACACAATGCCCTCGTGTGCCAATAACCAGCGTTTCACGCCGATATAAAAACCATCATCATGCTGTGCAAAACCGCCAATGCCATTCGCACCGACTACACGGTGGCACGGCACGATCAACGGATATGGATTGGCGCCGCACGCGCCGCCGACTGCTCGTGGCGCACCGCATTGAATGATCTGCCCCACTTGTTTGTAGGTGAGCACTTGCCCCGCTTCCAATCCACTGATCACGCGCCAGACTTTTTTCTGAAACGCAGTTCCTTGCTCCAGCAAAGGCAAGTCAAATATAAACCGAGGATTGACCAGATAGGCTTTCACCTGTTCACTGGCTCGCTCTGCCAGCGGACTATCGGCTGATTGCTTTTGGGTGTCCGCAGGTAAATACACCAATTCCTGAACGTGGGTCTTTGCCGTATTCAAACGAATGCCCACCGCCCCAAAAGGCGCTTTGACAATCGCATTAAACGGGTGTATCAATTCGGACATACGGCTCTCCCTCAGTGTCAACACCACACTCACCGGTACAACTTAAATTCCTCAGTATCTTTAAGCCAACGTGCCTCGTCCACGCTTGCCAAATGTTCCAAATCCGCAGGCGTAGTCGTCGCATCAT
>CAZCYS010000080.1:0-6149 GCA_964502825.1 uncultured Hydromonas sp.
TAATCATGTTTTTCACATAGTCGGCGTGACCCGGGCAGTCTACGTGGGCGTAGTGACGGCTTGCGGTTTCGTATTCTACGTGTGAGGTGTTGATGGTAATACCACGCGCTTTTTCTTCTGGCGCGTTGTCAATTTGATCGTAGCCTTTGGCTTCACCACCAAATTTCTTTGTCAATACCGTGGTCACCGCCGCAGTCAATGTCGTTTTACCGTGATCCACGTGACCAATCGTACCTACGTTCACGTGCGGTTTGGTACGTTCAAACTTGCCTTTTGCCATTTTAGTTTCCTTTAATATCAAAGAATTGAGTTGTTTTTGTCGGGCTTAGATTCATTCCGCACCCGAGCATTTTATCTATTATTTAGCGCGTGCGCTAACCACGGCTTCAGCCACATTACGCGGTGCTTCTGCGTAGTGTTTGAATTCCATAGAGTAGGTTGCACGCCCTTGAGTTGCTGAACGCAGATCGGTTGAGTAGCCGAACATTTCAGACAACGGTACTTCGGCTTTGATGATTTTGCCGCCGCCGACCATATCGTCCATACCTTGAACGATACCGCGACGTGAAGACAAGTCACCCATTACCGTGCCGGTGTACTCTTCTGGGGTTTCTACTTCAACCGCCATCATTGGCTCGAGCAATACCGGATTGGCTTTTTTCATACCTTCTTTAAACGCCATCGAGCCGGCCATGCGGAACGCATTTTCGTTCGAGTCGACGTCGTGGTATGAACCGAAGTGAACCGTTACTTTCACGTCAACAACCGGATAACCTGCAACCACACCGGCTTTCAATGTTTCTTCCACACCCTTTTGTACCGCAGGGATGAATTCACGCGGAATCACGCCACCTTTAATTTCGTCAACGAATTCGAATCCTTTGCCCGGCTCTTGTGGTTCGAGTTTCAGTACCGCGTGACCGTATTGACCACGACCACCAGACTGTTTGACGAATTTCGCTTCGGCGTTTTCAACCACGTTGCGGATGGTTTCACGATAGGCCACTTGTGGTTTACCCACATTGGCTTCTACGTTGAATTCACGCTTCATACGGTCAACGATAATTTCCAAGTGCAATTCGCCCATACCGCCGATGATCGTTTGACCGGATTCTTCGTCGGTTGATACACGGAAAGACGGATCTTCTGCTGCCAAACGGTTCAAGGCCAAACCCATTTTTTCTTGGTCAGCTTTGGTTTTCGGCTCAACCGCTTGCGAAATCACCGGCTCAGGGAAGACCATGCGTTCCAAGATGATGGGCGCGTCCAACGCACACAGGGTTTCACCCGTCGTGACTTCTTTCAGGCCGATACACGCGGCAATGTCACCCGCCAATACTTCCTCGATCGGTTCGCGGCTGTTCGCATGCATCTGTACGATACGACCCACGCGTTCTTTTTTGTCTTTCACCGAGTTCAACACGGTTTCGCCAGATTTCAAAATACCTGAGTACACGCGCACGAAGGTCAATTGGCCTACGAATGGGTCGGTCATCAATTTGAACGCCAAAGCGGAGAATTTTTCGTTGTCGCTGGCTTTACGGGTCACGTGGTTACCACGGTCGTCTTCACCCTCGATCGCTTTCACGTCCACCGGCGATGGCATGTAGTCCAAAACCGCGTCCAGCATAGCTTGTACGCCTTTGTTTTTGAACGCAGTGCCACACATCATCGGCTGAATTTCGCACGCCAATGTGCGGGTGCGCAAACCAACTTTGATGTCTTCTTCGGACAAATCGCCTTCTTCGAGGTATTTGTTCATCAAGTCTTCTGACGCTTCCGCTGCAGACTCAACCATTTTTTCACGCCATTCTTGCGCAGTTGCTTCCAAATCAGCCGGAATATCGCGGTACTCAAATTTCGTCCCTTGAGACGCCTCATCCCAGAAAATGGCTTTCATTTTGACCAAATCCACCACACCTTGGAAATTTTCTTCCGCGCCGATTGGAATTTGAATCGGTACTGGATTGCCGCGCAAGCGGGTTTTCATACCGTCGTACACTTTGAAGAAGTTCGCGCCGGTACGGTCCATTTTATTGACGAATGCCAAACGGGGCACCGCGTATTTATTGGCCTGACGCCAAACGGTTTCGGATTGCGGCTGAACACCACCGACCGCACAGTACACCATGCATGCGCCGTCCAATACACGCATAGAACGCTCTACCTCAATGGTAAAGTCTACGTGACCCGGGGTGTCAATGATGTTGATGCGGTGCTCTGGGTAGTTACCTGCCATACCTTTCCAAAACGTGGTGGTCGCCGCAGAGGTAATGGTAATACCACGCTCTTGCTCTTGTTCCATCCAGTCCATAGTTGCCGCGCCGTCGTGAACCTCACCGATCTTGTGATTCACGCCCGTGTAAAACAATACGCGCTCAGTCGTGGTGGTTTTACCCGCATCAATGTGTGCGGAAATACCAATATTACGATAGCGCTCAATAGGGGTCTTGCGAGCCATAATTATCCTTTTTGAAAAAAGTAAAAATGGTTTACTCTCTTCGTTTGTTATTAATCAGCGACTGCCTTTTCAGTATAAAACTCAAACAGCAATCTAAATTCTTTATTGTAATTTTTGCACATTTAAGGGCGCAGGCCGCGGCATCGCGACGCACGCTGTACAATCAGTACAGCAAGGAGCGATAACAAAGCCATGCGCTCCTTAAACACAGCAAAAAATTAGAAGCGGAAATGCGAGAACGCTTTATTCGCTTCAGCCATACGGTGCACTTCATCACGTTTTTTCATTGCACCGCCACGACCTTCAGACGCGTCCAACAATTCACCTGCCAAGCGCAAAGCCATGGTTTTTTCACCACGTTTTTTGGCGGCTTCACGCAACCAGCGCATAGACAAGGCCATACGGCGTGACGGACGCACTTCAACCGGCACTTGATAGTTCGCACCACCGACACGGCGGCTTTTCACTTCAACCAATGGTTTTGCGTTGTTCAACGCAGTCATAAACACTTCCAACGGATCCTTGCCGGTTTTGTTGGCAATTTGATCCAAGGCACCATAAGCGATACCTTCTGCTACAGATTTTTTACCCGATAACATGATCACGTTCATGAACTTGGCCAGTTCTACGCTGCCAAACTTTGGATCTGGCAAAATGTCACGTTTAGGGACTTCACGACGACGAGGCATCTCATCTTCCTTTCTTCAGTTGGTCACAACGACCTTGACAACCCATAATCAAAACTTCAACTTCGAGCCGTCACTTACTCGGTAGTTTGAACATTACAAACCCACCGTAGTTGTTAAACAAAAATTTCAAACTTAATTCAATCGCAGATTACGCTTTTTTAGGACGTTTCGCGCCGTATTTAGAGCGTGATTGCTTACGATCTTTAACACCTTGCAAGTCCAAAGAACCGCGTACGATGTGGTAACGAACACCCGGCAAGTCTTTCACACGACCACCGCGAATCAACACAACGCTATGCTCTTGCAAGTTATGGCCTTCACCACCGATGTATGAAATCACTTCAAAGCCGTTGGTCAAACGCACTTTGGCAACTTTACGCATCGCAGAGTTAGGTTTCTTAGGAGTTGTGGTATACACACGGGTACACACACCGCGTTTTTGCGGGCAATTTTCCAAAGCAGGACTTTTGCTCACTTCACGCACTTGAGTACGCGGTTTGCGCACTAACTGGTTAATAGTTGGCATTGTTTTTAATCCAATAATAAACATTTCACTCATTTAATCACGGCGTATACGCTGCCAAACACAACGCAACACACTTTTCACCCAACCGTTCACCATACATCGCAGCCAAGTTACTGATTAAACACGTATTTCAATCGAAATTGACAAACTAATACACCTCGCCTATTTCAACGAACTTGCCATCATACGCCAACAAGCCAATAAAATCAATGGCTTAATCTTCGAAAAGACGCAATTCAACCGGTTTTATCGAAATTACAACAAGCCGTCCGAAGACCGTCATTCGATTAACGTCGTAGCGAAGCCCTCAAAAAGCCGTGTGCGCGTTTGCAATTACCGACAAATTCGGACACAATAGCCCAACGATCCACCTCGCGAAACAACACATGGTTAATGTCATCTGCATGAAATGGGGCACTAAGTACGGCCCCGAATACGTCAACACCCTACACAATATGGTCCAGCGCCATTTGACCCTGCCGCATCGTTTTGTCTGTCTGACCGACAGCACCGAAGGGCTGAACGCAGGCATTGAAACCTTCCCCATTCCGCCCATGCCAATTGAATTGAACGGGCCTGAGCGCGGCTGGAAAAAATTGTTAACATTTGCGCCGACTTTATACGACCTGCACGGCGACACCCTGTTTCTCGACATTGACATCATCGTCACCGGCAGTTTGGATGAATTTTTCACGCAAAAGGGAGACGTATTGATCATTCGCGAGTGGAAACCCCGTCACGGCTTGGGCAACTCCTCAGTATATCGCTTCAAAATCGGCGCTCATCCGGATGTATTGGACTATTTCACACACAACTTTGAGCAAATCAAGCAGGATTTCCGCCACGAGCAGGCGTTTTTGTGTGACTATTTGAGCAAAAAAGGCGCGTTGGGATTTTGGCCGGAAGGCTGGGTGCGCAGCTTCAAACGCCACTGTATGCACTATTTTCCCAAATCTTTATTCGTCCCGCCTCAATTGCCCAATAATACCCGCGTATTGATCTTCCACGGCAGACCCAACCCCGATGAAGCGATTATCGGTAAAACCGGCAAATGGTATCGGTTTGCCCGGCCTGCCGCGTGGATTAAGGATTATTGGAAATAAGTAAGCAATCAAAAATGGGCAGAAAAACCTGCCCATTTTTGAATCCCCAACTCAATCAAACAAATACTGCTGCTCCGACAATTTCGGTGCCAGTCGATCTTTTTCAGACAACAATGGCTGGCCATCAAACGCCGGCCAGTCAATGGCAATGCTCGGATCATTCCAGATGATGGCTTGTTCGCAGTCTTTCGCCCAATAGTCCGTGGTTTTATACAAAAACTCCGCATACTCGGACAACGTTAAAAACCCATGCGCAAATCCGGGCGGAATCCAAAGTTGTCGCTTATTTTCAGCCGACAAATACACGCCCACCCACTGCCCGAAGGTTGGCGAGCTTTTGCGGATATCCACCGCCACGTCAAAGACTTCGCCCACCACACAACGCACCAATTTGCCCTGCGGATGCGGCGGCAGTTGATAGTGCAGACCGCGTAAAACACCTTTGGCCGAACGTGAGTGATTGTCCTGAACAAACGCTACGTCATAACCCACGGCTTGATTGAATTTGGCTTGATTGAAGCTTTCAAAAAAGAAGCCTCGATCATCACCAAACACCGCAGGTTCGATGATTTTGACGTCAGTAATCGCGGTATCGACGATTTTCATACATGCTCCTTGGAAATTTTGATGAGGTATTGGCCGTAATCGCTCTTGAGGAACGGCTGCGCCAAACGCACCAACGCATCGCGATCAATATAGCCCATGCGATAGGCGATTTCTTCAACGCAAGCGATCTGCTGTCCTTGGCGCTTTTGAATCATCGCCACAAAAGTGCCCGCATCACGCAAGGAATCATGTGTACCTGTATCCAGCCACGCATAGCCACGATCCATCGTTTGAACACGTAATGTACCATTTTCCAAATAAATTCTATTCAAATCAGTGATTTCCAACTCGCCACGCACCGATGGCTGAATGGTTTTGGCATGTTTGACCACATCCGCATCATAAAAATACAGGCCCGTCACCGCAAAATTGGATTGGGGTTGAGTCGGTTTCTCTTCGATACTAACGGCTTTTTTATCTTCATCAAACGCCACCACGCCATAGCGTTCGGGGTCTTGGACGTGATAGGAAAACACGGTCGCGCCATCCTCCTGATGATTGGCATCTCGCAACAATTGATACAGATCATGTCCGAAAAAGATGTTATCACCCAAAACCAGCGCTGCCGGATGCCCATCGAGAAATGCTTCGCCCAGCAAAAATGCCTGCGCCAAGCCATCGGGCGACGGCTGAACCTCATAGGACAAAGACAAGCCCCATTGCGAACCATCGCCGAGCAATTCTTCAAACCGACCAATATCATGCGGTGTGCTAATGATGAGAATCTCTTGAATCCCCGCCAGCATCAACACCGACAACGGATA
>CAZCYS010000081.1:0-6043 GCA_964502825.1 uncultured Hydromonas sp.
CACAAAGGAACTTCAATCATGCGACTACTCCACACCATGCTGCGCGTCGGCAATCTCGAACGCTCCTTGGCGTTTTACCAAGATGTATTGGACATGCAACTGTTGCGCAAACAGGATTATCCCGAAGGACGCTTTACCCTCGCCTTCATCGGCTACGGTGATGAGGCCAACCACACCGTAATTGAGTTGACCCACAACTGGGATACCGAGCAGTATGAGCTGGGCAACGCCTACGGCCACATCGCCATCGAGGTGGACAATGCGGCAGCGGCCTGCGATGCGGTGCGCGCACGCGGTGGCAAGGTCACCCGCGAAGCAGGACCGATGAAGCACGGTACGACCGTGATTGCCTTTGTCGAGGATCCGGACGGCTACAAAATCGAGTTCATTGAGAAAAAGTAATCGGCTGTGTTCAGCCACTGATGATTCGCCGATCGTTCATTGAGCGTTCACTGATCATTCGCGCCAGACGTCACAAATTCGCCCATTTCTCCACAATTGGCTTATAATTTCGCATCCTTTAAACTCCTTATGACAAGGTTGCTATGACTTACTGCGTCGGCATTAAACTCAATCAGGGCTTGGTTTTTCTCTCAGACACGCGCACCAATGCCGGCGTCGATTTAATCAATCGTTTTCGCAAAATGACGGTATTCGAGGTGCCGGGCGAGCGCACCATCGTGTTGATGACGGCGGGCAATTTGTCCATCAGCCAGTCGGTTGTGCAGTTATTGCAATCGCAGACAGGCAATGACGCGAATAGTTCCTTGTGGAATGCGGCCAATATGTTTGAAGCCGCGCGCTTGGTCGGCCAAGCCACGCGCGAAGTGCATGCGCACGATGCGAAGGCATTGGGACAGTTTAACGTCGATTTTAACGTCAGCTTCATCATCGGCGGGCAGATTTATGGCGAGGAAATGCGCTTGTTCCAAATCTACGCCGCAGGCAATTTCATCGAAGCGACGCAGGAGAATCCGTTCTTCCAAATCGGCGATGCCAAATACGGTAAACCGATGTTGGATCGCGTGATCACGCCGGAAACCTCCTTGGACGATGCGGCCAAATGTGCTTTGATATCGATGGATTCGACCTTGCAAAGTAATATTTCGGTCGGTTTGCCGCTGGATCTGCTGGTGTATGAGCAAGACGCCTTGCGCGTGACCAAATTCAGCCGCATCACCGATGAAAACCCGTATTTCCAAATGATTCACCGCGAATGGGGCAAACGTCTGCTCAGTGTTTTTGAAGACATGGCGCCGCCGATTTGGAATGCACACCCTGAATTGAGCGTGAGCGACGAGACCGACAAACTGGTACGCCCAATCATCGCTCAACGCCGCGTAAGCATGGTTCCGTCCGCCACCCAACCGAACACAACTGTCAGCACGGGGCAGGAAGCGAAAACGCTTATCGCCATACAAACCATGGCCGAACACTACTGAGCATCGCGGCAGAATGCTTCATTTTGCCGCCCACGAACACTGTTTCATCAACCCTAAAGCGACACATGCCCGACACCATTCATACCAACACGCCTGAAGTGATCACCATCGTTACCCGCGAATCGCGCTTGGCTCTGTGGCAAGCGCACCACATCCGCGACCGCCTGAGTGCGCTTTATCCCAATATGACGGTGAAAATTCTCGGTACCACCACGCGCGGCGACCAGATTCTCGATCAGAGCTTGTCCAAAATCGGCGGCAAAGGCCTGTTTGTCAAGGAACTCGAAGTCGCATTGCACAACGGTTCAGCGGATATCGCGGTGCATTCGCTCAAAGACGTGCCGATGAATCTGCCTGACGGCTTTGCGCTCGCCTGCGTGACCGCGCGCGAGAATGCGCAAGACGCGTTCATCTCCAACCAATACGCCTCACTGGAAGATTTACCCGCAGGCGCCGTCGTCGGCACCTCCAGCCTGCGCCGCTCAGCGCAATTACAAGCGCGCTTCCCACATTTGAAAATCGCCGCACTGCGTGGCAATCTCGACACCCGTTTTCGCAAATTGGACGAGGGGCAATTCGACGCCATCATTCTCGCCGCCGCAGGTGTGATTCGCTTGGGACTGAAAGAACGTGTGCGCTCATTCATCCCGCTGGAGCACGCGCTGCCCGCTGCTGGACAAGGTGCGCTCGGCATTGAAATTGCCGCGCACCGCAGCGATCTATTGGCGGTGTTGCAACCGCTGATGTGCACAGAGACTTTCGCCTGCACCGCTGCCGAACGCGCCGTATCGCGCGCATTGGGCGGCTCGTGCCAAACACCACTTGCCGCACACGCCATCGTGGACAATGGCGAGCTATGGCTGCGTGCCAGCATCGCCCTGCCGGACGGCTCACGCGTCCTGCACGCGCAAGCACGCGGTGCACTCAACGATGCGGAGCAAATCGGTAACGCTGTTGTCGCAGATCTGAACCGCCAAGGCGCGCAAGACATCCTCGCCGCATTGACCCACTGGGTCGCACCCGAGCCGACGGCTTAATCGCTTGTCTCACACGGCCTCACGCCCCATGCGCACCATTGTCCTCACCCGCCCATTGCCCTGCTCCAACGAATTGCAGACACAATTGAGGCAGGCGGGTTTGCGCGTATACCACCTACCAACACTAAGCTTGAGCGCGTTTCAGGACGATGGCGCAGAAGCCCGCATCCGCAAGCATTGGCCCAATTACACCGTCGCCATGTTCGTTAGCCAACACGCCGCTGCATTCGCTCATCAGCACATGACGCGTTTGGGCTTAACTTGGCCAGCCGACATCCGCTTCGCCACCGTTGGGCAAGGCACGGTGGATGCCCTGCGCCAACTCTGGCCTGCGCACCAGCTTTTCATCCAGCCTGCGCCCGCCGACACACAGGACAGCGAAGGCCTGTGGCGCGCCATTGGTGCGCATCCCGAGTTGCAAAGCCCTCAAAATCTGCTCCTCATCCGCGCCGAACAAGGTCGCGATCTGTTGCTGCAACTCACGCAACAAGCCCGCTGGCACAGCGATATTTGGCCGTGTTATCGCCGTACACCGCGCCATTGGGATGGCGACGAGTTGGCGCAATTTACCCATGCCTGCGCACAAAATACCGCGCTGGTCATCACCAGCATCGAAGGACTAAGCGCGCTCATCGAGCAACTCAGTCCCGAACTTCGCCACACCGCACAGCAACAGCGTCTGATCGCCATTCATCCGCGTATTGCGCAATTCGCCCAAGCGTCAGGCTTTAGCGACGTGCATGTGTGCCTACCGAGCCAATTGACCGAGCAGTTGCCCCAACTGGCGCACATTGATCGGTAAATCCAGCGCGCGCCCCCTACCCCACATCAACACCCCACGCAAAAACCCACAGGGCGCGCACATTGTTTTACAATACAGGCAAAACCCATTCAAGGAGTCGCCATGAGCAATACCCCCGAAAACCAGTTGAACACCTCGGCCACAGACAGCACCACCGCAAAAAAATCCAGCGGTTTGGGATTCAAATTGGCGCTGACCCTACTGGTTCTACTCGCCGGAACCGGCGCAGCAGGCTATTTGGCTTACGAGCGCGGCATGGCCAATCCGTATTTGCCCGAAGTTTTACAAAAGAAAACGCCGGAAACAGTCACACTGACGCCTGTATCACCGACCGAACCAACCGCACCGACCGCACCTGCAACACCCGGCACGAGCAATGAATCCGCGTCAGCCACAGCCCCAAGCGGCGCCGTAACCGGCAATGAACAGCCAGCCAATGCGACCGGTTCATCCGCAGCAGCAACAACGACACCGCCAGCCGATGGCAGCGCAACGCCGCCTGCGACCAATCCAAACGCCGCTGATAATGCCGCCACCGCAGCACCGAATGCAGCACCGAATGCAAACACCGCAGCCAATGCCGCTGCACCAACCGCCACGGCACCTGCGCCTGCCGCAGCCAAACCGCTCATCAGCAATGCCGTTACCAGCGCGCTGTTGACCACCATGGATGCGCAAAATCAATGGCAAGCCCTGCAATACGACTTTCACCAAAATTGGGATACCGCCAACGCCTTGCAACAAATCCAAATGCTGAAAAACCAATTGCAAGCAGCGAACAACAGCGCGCTCCTGCCCTCAATCAGCGCCCTGACCCAAGTGGAAGGCCAGATTCAAGCATGGAACAGCCTCAACCCGAAAGCCAACTTGGCCGCTTTGCAACAAAGCATGAGCGACATCGGCCAACTGCACATCCGCACCACGCAAGAACAGCAAAAAGCCGAAGAACAAGCTGCACCGAGTGGCTGGTGGAACCGTTTCATCGCCACGCTCAAACAGGTTTTTGAAGTCAAACGCGTGAACACCAACGAAGTGCAAGCCTTGGACAACGCCACCGCCGCGATTGTCAAACAAGGCATCAACGCCAACCTCACCACCGCCCTGTGGTCCGCGCGCAGTGGACAATGGAGCGTGGCGCAAGAGCAAATTCGCATGGCGAGCAGCACCATTGCACAATATGGACAAGGCTACAACCTCGACGCACTCAAACCGCTGATCGACAACACCGGCACCTGGCCGAGTTCACCTGATTTCGCCGTCGTACAACAGGCACTCACCCAAGCGCGTGCGCAATTGACCGCACAAATGCAAAGCGAATCCGGCGTGAGCGTCACACCCGCCCAACCAACACAAGCCACACCGCCTGCAGCACCCACGAGCCAACCCAACTCAGCCGACGCAAATAAAGGAGTGTCACTATGACGCGTAAAATCATTTGGACGCTGCTGTTGATCGCGATTGCCGGTGCGCTGGCCTACGGCATGAACCACTACCCCGGCAGCGTCAGTTTTGAATGGTTCTCATGGCGCATCAGCATGTCGGTGTACGTGTTTATTCTGCTCGGCTTGATCGCGTTTACCCTGCTGTTCTGGCTCTGGCGCCTGTATCGCGGTATGGTTGCATTGCCCAGTCGATTCAGCGGCTGGCGTGAACAAAAACGTGAGCAGCGCGCCTTGGCCGCATTACAAACCGCAACCATCGCCCTGCAAGAAGGCCGCTGGGCGCACGCCGAAAAAGCCGCGAAAATCGCCGCACGCCGCCCCGAAGCGGTCGGCTTGGCCTCCTTACTCGGCGCAGCCAGCGCTCATGCGCGCGCCGATCAAAGCAGCGCGACCGAATGGCTCAATCGCTTGGACGAATTTCCCGAGTTTGCCGACGCCAAATTTTTGCAACAGGCGCAAATGGCTTTGGACAATCAAGACAGCCTGCAGGCATTGACGCTGCTCGACAAAGTATCGCCGAATCTGCGCAAACACAGCCTGCGCTACAAAGAACTGCTGCTCCAAGCGCAAGCCCAGTCAAACAATTGGCACGAAGTCAAACAACTGGCCTCCGAGCGCAAAACCGTGATTTCCGCCGAGCAACAAAACGAATGGATGAAACGCGCGATAGCCGGTTTGTCCGCCGACGACAGCCTGTCACTCGATTATCTGCGCAAACTGTACAAAGACATGCCTGACGAAGTGCGTGACGATGACACGGCCATGCAAACGTACATTCAAGCGCTCCTCCAGCGCCACGCCTACGGCGACGCGCGCATGGTGATCCAAGAAGCCATGCGCAACCGCTGGCGCCCCGCGCTTTTGCCCGACTATGTACGCGCAGCACAGACCGACTCAATCACCGATCAGTTAAAGATGTGCGATGCTTGGCAGAACCTCGGTTATGCCGATGACGCGCTGTACACCACCGCGGGTCAACTGTGCATTCGGGCGCAAATGTGGGGACAGGCGAAGAAAAACTTTGACGATGCCATCCGCCTGAACCCCTCCATCGTGAATTACTCGGGACTGGCGCAGGCATTAAACGGTATGGGCGATACGGCGGGCGCGCAAGCGGCAGAACATCAAGCCAGCCGACTCAACCAAGTCAATGTATTGCACCACGACAATTAAACGTTAAAATTCAGCGTTAAAAATAGAGGAGCGCACGATGATGAACCCCAGCAAAGTAACTCGTGCGCGCCTGAGTCATCTGACCGATCTGCCCAATGTCGGCTCAGCCGTAGCGGACGATTTGCGCTTACTCGGTATCGAGCATCC
>CAZCYS010000082.1:0-6001 GCA_964502825.1 uncultured Hydromonas sp.
TCCGTGGTGAGCTTGACTGAAATCGCGGTGGGGCCGTTGTTTGCGGTGTTTGTCTCGGCGTGGTTCGTCGGTGAACAATTGAACCATGCGCACGCAACTCATCGGCGTGATTTGTGGAGTGCGGCCGGATTTTTCGGGGTGATGTTTGCTGCGACCTTATTGGTTTTGAAAGCGGTAGGTGTGAGTGTTGATCAAATGATCTGGGGTGTTGTCCTGTCGTGCTTTGCGGGTTTGGGTGCGGCGATCATTGCCTCGATTGCGCGTTTGCATTTGGCGCATCTGAGTCCGCGCCTGGTACTTGCACGGCGCTTTCATCTGACGTATGTGTGTGCGTTGGTATTGGGCTTGATGTTTGAACAGTGGATTTGGCGCTGGGATTTTTGGCTGCTTTCCATGTGCGTGGCGTTTTTTGGCGTGGTTTTGCCGATGTTTTTATTGCAGTGGGGCGTGCAAAAGGTGCGTCCGATGATTACGATGCTGATGCTGGCGTTCGTGCCTGCAATGATTTATGTGACTGAGTCGGTGTTTTCAGGACACGCGGATGGCTGGGTGTCGGGATTGATTACGCTGGGGGTGGCTTTCGCCGTGGTTTATACGCTGATGGATATGCGACGCGTTCAGTGCTTCCTTTAATACTTTGTCAAAAAACCCGCAAACATGCGGGTTTTTTTATGGTGTAGCTTGCTGCAATGATGCAAGCAACTCAATTTTTTTGCGACCATTTGGAGTAGCCGATTTCTACGGTTCCATAAAGTTCGATTTTGTTTTTAGCGCCCAGCTTGAGTCCAGTGGTATTGCTGTCCGCCTCGGTTGGCGCTGTTTGGGCGATCGGTTTTAATTCGTAGCTGTGCGGATGCCATGGTTCCACCGGCAGGGTTTTGCTGCTGTCGCTGCTTGCATGGGTGTCGGCGTATGCGGCGGTTTGCCACAGCGAGCCTGCGAGCAGTAGGGAGAACAGGGCGGTTTTTGAGTGCGTTTTCATCATAAGTCCTTGATGGATGAGTGTTTTTCGCATTATGACAGGTTTTTGTTCAAAGTTTGTGTGGGTACTGCTTTTTTTTATGAAAAGAAAAAGAGCCAGAAACATGGCTCAGAGTTTGATTTGTTTGCGGATTTTGTCTTCCATCTGCACGTTGGAGAGCCATTTGAAATACAGTTGTCGTGCAACGGCCATGGCATTTTCGATATGCTGCCAGTTTTCGCGCTGGATGCGTTCGACGCTGTGTACATTGGCATCATTGGCGTCGTTCAGGTCTTCGCGCGCGGTATCGAGCCAGTGATTGATTTTTTCGGGTAGGGCTTCGCAGTGAAATTGCATGCCCAGGTGAATGTCATCGAGTACGAATGCTTGGTTTTGGCAATACAGGCTGCTGGCTAAATTATGCGCGCGCAGCGGCGGGATGAAAAATTCGTTGTGCCACTCGAACAGGGTCACGGGCGTAATGCCACCGAACCATTGGTAGGCGAGATTGTCATGCTTGGGTGTGACGGTGTGCCAGCCGATTTCTTTGTGCGGTGCTTTTTGTACCGTGCCGCCACTGGCTTTGGCGAGCAGTTGTCCGCCCAAACAGTGACCGATGACGGGAATGCCGAGCGACATGGCTTCGTAAATCAATTCAACAGCTTCGAGCAGATGTGGGTATTCGTCGGTGTCGTGCACGCTCATGCCGCCGCCCATGATGCCAAAACCGCTGTAGTCAACAATGGAAAGCGGTAGGGCGTCGCCTGCGGCAATGTTGACCAATTCAAACGGGATTTCCCAGTTAATCAGGCAGTCAGTGAAATAGCCTGGCCAGTCGTAGTGTGCGTGTTGTAATACAAGGATCGGTTTCATAATCATTTTCCGGTTGTTTATCCCAATGCTTTGATTTTAATAATAAAAATAGTTCGGTTGCGTCGGGTTAAGGGTATGCTGCGGGTTTATTTTATGTGAATTTATGCCCAATTGCACCTCAACTGAAGGTTTGTTTTGCTTCGTTTGGGTGCAATTGGCTCGGTTTTTTATTACTTATGAGCGGCAGTACACTCGGCCAAACAGGCCTCGAATACATCCAAGTAGCGTTCGATTTGCGCTTCGGTCGTGGCAGGGCACACCAGCGTCATATTGTGAAATGGTGTGATCATGATGCCGCGATTGAGCAGGTATAAATGTACCGCGCGTTCCAGCTCGTCATCCATTGCGCGTTCGGCTTCCGAGCCATTTTTCGGGCTGTGGGCGCAGAACTGGAATTCGCTGCGCGCACCGAGTTGGGTCACGCTCCACGGCAGACGATATTGGGCGATCAGGCTTTGCATGCCGGTAGCGAGCTGGGTTTGGCGCGCAATCATGGTGTCAAACGCAGCCGGTGTAGCGACTTCGGTCAAATTGGCCGCCAGCAAAGCCATGGTCAGCATATTGCCCGAGAGCGTGGTGCCAATGCCCGAGTGACCGGCGGGTGCGGCTTCTTTCGCTGCGCGTGCGCGCTGTGCGATCTTGGCACTCATGCCGTACACCGCGCAGGGAATGCCGCCTGCAATGGCTTTACCGGCAATAATCATGTCGGGTAAAAAGCCGTCTTGTTCGCGGCAAATACCGGTATAACCAGCATAACCGGCGCTGATGGTGTGGGTTTCATCAAAAATCAACAGGGTGTCGGTGTCGTTACACGCTTGGCGCAACTCACGCAGAAAATCAGGCTGAGGCAAGACCATGCCGCAATTGGTCAGTGCCGGTTCGGTCAGCACGCAGGCGAATTCACCGCTGGCGAGTTTCGCTTTGACCGCCTCAATGTCGTTGAACTCAACCACGTCGGTGAACTGGGTTAAATCGTACACTTGACCGAGTAAACTGGCGCGCATGGTCGGAGGTGCTTCTGGATTGTTTGCATCCAGATCAACGAATACATCGTCAATCGTGCCGTGGTAGCAGCCATTGAACACCAGCAGTTTTTTGCGTCCTGTGATCGAACGCGCCCAACGCAGCGCGAAGCGGTTTGCATCCGTGGCTGTGGTCGCCAGCTGCCAATACGGCAGACCAAATCGCTCGGCCAATGCCGCACCCGCTTTGGCTGAGTTGGCCGTTGGCAGCATGGCCGTGTAGCCCTGATCGGCGTAATCGTGCAAGGTCTGCGCAATGTCGGGCGCGCTGTGGCCGAACATCGCGCCGGTGTCGCCCAAGCAAAAATCAATGTAGGTATGTCCGTCCACGCAGGTGAATTCTGCACCGTGCGCACGCTCCACAAATAGCGGTACCGGCGTGCTCCAATCGGCCATCCAGTGCAAGGGTACGCCAAACAGGAAGTTTTGCTGCGTTTGCTGCGCCAATTCGTGTGATTTCGGATGGTGAGCGAGGAATGCGGCTGATTCGCGCTCTATGATATTTTGGATGTGTTCGCGTGAAATGATTGCAGGGTTCATAGTGCCTCCAAATAGTTGATTTTGATTGATTTTGCTTAATTTATATTGATTGAGACATTGTGCAAAAAAAGGCTCGTGAAAACACGAGCCATTTCTTGTTTCGCTGACATCCACTTTATTTGCGCTTGGCAACCATGACGCCCGATGCGCCGGCCAAGGTCAGTGTGCCGGAGCTGTCGATATTCCACATTTGGCTGGCGGCGAGCTGTTTGAGGAAGCGTTGTTCCTGCTCCATCACCGCCGGTTCGCACGCCATGCGCGTGGTGCCCGCTTGTTTGACCACGATGCTCGGGCCGGTCAGCAGATAGCCGGCAAAATAGGTGTTGCACGAGGTATGGCCGGTCAATTGAAACGTTTGACCAAAGTTCAGGGTCGGTTTGAGCTGAGTGTCTACGGCTTTACCGTTGATGCTTTGAACCACCCATTCGCCGCCTTGTAATTTCGCAACGTCGTTGGTGGCGGAGCCAACACCGCCGACGCCGGTACCGTTGGTCGGTACGCCGACGCAGCCTGTGAGCAAACCGATCATGCCAAGCGCCGCTAAGTTTAATTTGAATGCGTTCATGATGCTCCTCCTTTAAAAAATGAGCGTTTGGATGATAAACCAATAGACGGATATTTGCTTGAAAAAGACGGAAATATATTGCATGATGACTGCTTTGTGCAAACAGAAGGAATGGACAGCGATGAAACATGGTTTCGCCTATTTGAGTCAAAATCGATTTTTGAGCGTGCCGAATGATGCGTCCACTAAACCGTTTGGCGTCGCGGGAATTCCGTACGATGGTGCGGTGACCAATCGGCCGGGTGCGCGCTTTGCGCCGGCAGCGATTCGCCAAGCGAGCCAGATGCTGTGCGACGGTATTCATCCGTTTTTTAATACCTCGCCGTATGAGTTCATTCGCGATTTGGGCGATTTGGCTACGCCGAATACCGATTTGACCGCCATGCGCGCGTCTTTGGCCGAACAGGTTCCCGCGCTCTTGGCTCAGTATCATATGTGTTGGCTCGGTGGCGATCATTCGATCACGCTGGGCTTGTTGCGTGCGTATCGTGCATGGGCGGGACAACCATTGGCGGTACTGCATTTTGACGCGCATTGTGATACTTGGGAGGATCATTTCGGCGAGCCGTCAGGGCATGGCACTTGGGTATACGAAGCCATTACGGAAGGCTTGGTTGACCCCGAATCATTCGTACAAGTGGGCATCCGCTCGGCGGGTGTGTGCGAGGCGCGTGAGTATGTGCGCGATCAAGGCGGTGTGATTTTCACCGCGCGTGATTTGCGCGGTTTGGAATCGGAAGGACAGTTGTCCGAGGTGATTCAAACGATTCGTCAACGCTTATCCGCCAAAGGTTTGCCGGTGTATTTGACCTTGGACATCGATTGCCTTGATCCGGCGTTTGCACCCGGAACGGGAACGCCCGAAGTAGCCGGACTGAGCACCAATCAAGTGTTTACCCTGCTGGAAGCGACTGCGGATTTGAACTGGGTCGGTATGGATTGCGTCGAGGTCGCGCCGCCATACGATCATGCTGAGTTGACCAGCAATGCCGCCGCGCAATTGGTCTGGACGTATTTGTCGGGGCAAGTGGCTCAATTAAAGTAATGTATGACTGAGAAAAAAGACCGTATCCAATATTTGATCGACGCATTGCGCGTACTGCCGGGCGTGGGCAATAAATCGGCGCAGCGCTTGGCGTTTACCTTGCTGCAACACGAGCGCGAAGGCGCACAGCAATTGGCTGCCGCCATCACCGACGCTTTGGCGCATTTGCGTCATTGTGAGCAGTGCTACACCCTGTCGGATGATGTGGTGTGCAGCACTTGTGCGAATCCGCGCCGTCAGCGTGAATTATTGTGCGTGGTGCAGTCGCCGATGGATCAACTACTGATCGAACAAACCATGACCTATAAAGGTCTGTATTTTGTGCTGGCCGGCCATTTGAATCCGCTCGAAGGCGTCGGCCCCAAAGCCATCGCGATGGATCAATTGATTCAGCGGGCGTGCGACGGCGTGGTGCAGGAGGTGATTTTGGCCACGCACTTCACCAATGAAGGCGAACTCACCGCCCATTACATCGCCGAACAACTCATGGCGCGCGGCTTGCGCGTGACCCGATTGGCCAAAGGTGTACCCGTCGGCAGCGAACTCGAACAAGTCGATTTAGGTACGCTCGCGCAGGCGATGACCGCACGGAGGTAACAATGGCGAAGCTGAAAAATCCGATCTTTCGACTGGCGGTTTTGTTTGGGGTTTGGGCGCCGTGGCTCGGTAGCCTGATCTACTTCGGCTACGATTCGCTGTTTGTCCAAGGGGTTTTAACCGCAGGGCAAAAATGGAGCGATTTACTGATTGGCACGATCACATTGTATCCGCTTAGCCTGATTTTTGGTGGTATACCGGCGCTATTGACGGGAGCGGTGTACGCTTATTATCTGCAAAGCCAGACGGTTCACAACCCCAGTTGGGCAAAGCGCTTACTCATGGGAGGCTTTTTAGGCGCATTGTTCAGTTTTGCCTATTTGCTGGCTGTGATCGGGGCGCGTGATGGCTCGATTTGGCTACTGACGGGCGTGGGTGCTTTGAGTGGCGCGATTGGC
>CAZCYS010000083.1:0-5977 GCA_964502825.1 uncultured Hydromonas sp.
AAATTCGCCGGTACGTGAATTTTCATCCACCACGATTGCAGCGCCGGAATCAGCGGCTTGATTTCGTGTTGCCCGCGATCAAGGCTGTACCACAGCAAAAAACCAATCGCCGCGACCACCACCAGCATCACGAACGCGCCCAATTGTTTCGTATCGTAATGCTCTTCGTAATATAGATAAAACGCCGTGGTCAGCAACGCAAACAGGATGAACACCTCGTACAAAGTCGACACCGGAATATGTCCGACGTCCGGCGCGATCAGATAGCTTTCGTACCAGCGCACCATCAATGCCGCCGAACCCATAACCAAACCGGCGTAGGTCAATTTACTACCCAGCCATGATATCGTGGTCAATTTTGGCCAAATCAAGCCAACCCAATACGCCACAGTCGCCAAGATAAACAGCACGCTCATCCACATCACCAGCGGTTGGCTGGCGAACATATATTTCAGCCCAAACACCGTTTCGCCGCGCGTCAAATCACCGCCGTACCACGATACCGCAAGCAAACTGATCGCTGCCACTACGGCAAAAATCCATTGCAACGGGCGCCAGAACCAGCCCAGCAAAACGATGGACAGCACGCTGAACACCAAGATGACTTCCTCGTACACATCCATCAAGTCACGATTTTTCAGGCCACCATAGGTAAACAGCGCGATCATCAGAACAGCGAACACGCCGTCGCGCCAACCCAAGCTCGACCAAAACGATGGTTTGCGCGTCGAAGCGTGTTGATGCACCGTCAAATCAATCGGCGTGAGATTGGGGTTGTTTACACTTGATCCCATGAGTCCATCCTTTAAATATTGCTAACGTTTAAACCACATCAAACTGAACATTCTAATGCGCGAGGCTACCGCGCTCTGCCTATGATTGCGTCGTCGGCGCAGACTCCTGCCGAGTCGATTCACCCTTCGCGCTATCCACACCCTCATTCACCACGCTTGCCACCTCGTTTTGCAGGCTTTGCCAATGTTGCAAATAATCATACGTTCGGCGTGTGCTGCTCATTGCCAAGGTCACTTGATTGCCCGCTCCTTCCGACGTGGCAGGCGTGATGTGCAACCACACGCGGCGTTCGCGAATGAAAGCCATCGCCAACGTACCGATCACCAACATCAGCGAGCCAAGGTAAACCCACCATTGACCGGGCGAGCGCGTGGCCTGCAAGCCGCTGGCCTGTTTAATATCCATCCCTGCCAGTTCAACCAATACCGGCGAGCCGAAATTACGGTACTCGGACAGGCTATACAGCGCCATGCGCGTGAATTTTTGATGCTGCTCATCCCACGTCAATTCGGGCAATTGCGCTTGCGCGCGCGCTTCTTGCAAACCTTCCCACAATGCACCTTCGAGCAAACGCACGATTGATGTCGCGATTTTATCACGCTCTTGCGCAGAGACCGTAGACTCGATTTGCTGCCCCAAGGCTTCCAGTCCGCCGTTGGCATACGCATCCAAGGTTTTCAACACCCCGCGCACCATTTCCTCGGTCGGCACATTGGAATTGACGTAACGCGCGGCGTAGCGTTGGGCAATTTTCATGCGCATCTGCGGATCGGCCAACGCCGCACGTAAGCGCATGAAATCACCCACGCCCATATTGTCGTCCGCCGGAATGCGGAAATAGCTGAAATCCTGCTCCAGACTGTCGCGCTGTGCGCTGATGATGACCGGTACGCCGTCAATATCGACTGGCGACGCATATTGAATATACTCCGACGCATTGCCGCTGTCGTCACGCAACACATAAGTTACGCTCGGACCGAAATTCTGAAACTCTTTTTTCTCGCCAGTCGGACGCATGGCGTGACTGAACATATCTTTGGCGCTTGGGTTCGTGGCCTCGTTGATCGGGAACACATTGATCGGTTTGAACTCGCGCCACTCAAGGGTGTAGTTTTTATTATTGAACGGAAACTCGCTTTTCCCGCCGACTTTGGCATCCAGCGCCTTGCTCTCGCTGTGTGCGCCGAACAGCGGATGCACCTTCAAATGCATCATGGTCTCGTTCGCGTCAAAGCTGGCCTGATACAGCGCCACGCCTTTGTAGCGCAGCGGGTGATTCACGCTGATGGTTTGGCTGAACTGCTCGCCGGTTTCCTTGTCCTGTACCGTCACTTCAGAGGCAAAATGCTTGGGCATACCGGTGCTGTAATATTCGACAATGAATTTGTCCAAGCGCACCCAAAACGGTAAATCCTGTAATAAAAATGAATTTTGGCTGTACGGCAATTCGACGAAATCCGCCGCTTGTCCTTCGGCAATGCGCACCGTGCCGCGATAGCTCAAAGTCGCATCCGACAGCACACCGCTGGCGGGTACGTCTTTATATGTCGTCGCATTCGCCAACGGTTTTTTGCCCATGAACCAAACCTGCGCGCGAATCGACAGCTCCGAATCCATCAAACCGCCCAAACAAATCACCACAATCGCCAGATGCGTGAAAATATAGCCCAAGCGATTGAACCGGCCGCGTTTGGCCGCGAAATACACACGCTTTTGCCCATCCGCCTGCGCTTGGCTGGCGCGCACCTGATAGCCCAAACGCTCGAACAATTGCGCCATGCGCGCGGTCAACGTATCGACGTCCTGCGACGAATGCCACTGCGCATGTTCCTTCATGTGGCGCAGGCTGTTGGTGCGATTGTGCAGTTTGAAACTGTGCATATCGTGCAGCATTTTCGGTGTATTGCGAATCAAGCAAATGCTGGTGGACGCCAGCAAAAAAACCAGCATCGCCACAAACCACGCTTGGTTATACACATCGTGTAAGCCCAAAACCTCGAACACACCCGCCCAAAAAGCGCCAAATTGATCAACATAGTTCAAACGGCTTTCATTTTGTTTGATGATCGTGCCAATCGCACTGGCAATGGCCACCACCGTCAAAATACTGACGGCAAAACGCATGGAGCCGATAAAATCCCACAAGCGCGAAGCAAACGAGGAAGCGGATGATTGAGAACGGTTTGAGCTCATTAAAAATAATGTACTTATTTAGTATAAAAGGGAAACAGCAGGGTGTGTATTTCGGCGGCGGCATTGTCTCACCAACACCTGAAGAAACCCTGACAGGCGCTTATTTTCAGACACAACGGCAGAGATTTTAGCCATAAAAAAACGGGCAGTCGAAACCGCCCGTCATTGTAGCTTGTCACACGCGAAAAATTGTGTAGTTAATCAGTATATGCGCGCTCATACCACACAGCACTTCGCGAGACTGAATGCGACCTTGGAATGATTAACGCACACCCGCCATGTAGTCGGACACGGCTTTGATTTCCGCATCAGTCAGGCGCTTGGCGATGTCCTGCATTTGGTTTTGCGGACTGTTGGTGCGCACATCCTCGCGGAAGGCTTTGAGCTGCTGTACTGAATAGTCCGCAAACTGACCGGAAACGCGTGGGTATTTGTTTGGAATGCCCGCGCCGGTTGGGCTGTGGCAGCCTGCGCACGCTGGTACGCCTTTGCTCACGATACCACCGGTGTAAATGCGTTTACCCAAGTTTGAGCTGGCCGGATCGGGATTGGAAGCAGATGCCGGAACGAGCTTTTGTGTGTTGAACCACAACGCCAAGCTTTTCACGTCGTTATCAAATTGTTTCGGATCTTTGGACAGCAATTCGACCTGCGCACCCATCGTTGAAATGGTCGCATTGCCTTTGTCATCGAGCATTTTGCCACGCAAAGGCTCTTTGGCACCCTCTGCCGTTTTAAAATCATGCATTTGTTTTTCCAAATAGGCCATGTGTTGGCTGGCCAATTTCGGTTGCAGTGGCACAACGCTGTTACCGTCGGCATTGTGACACGCCGCGCACAGACCTTCGGCGATCATCTTACCGCGCTCAACGCCTACCGGCATATTTTGTACTTGTTCAATGGAGAACGGTGCCGCAGCGGCCGCTGGTGCAGCTTCTGCAACCGCAGGCGCAGGAGCTGCCGCAGCAGGAGCGGCTGCTGGAGCCGGCGCAGTGGCTTGTTGAGCGATGGCTACACCTGAAATCACAGCAACGATGCCTGCTGTTGCCAACAAATATGCATAAGAACGTTTCATAATTAGATCCATACTAAAGAGAAAGGTGGGACGGCTATTTTGAACCGAAGTTTAACAACCGAGATGTGACAACCGAGGCTGAATCAAATCAAGGTCAATTTTGGATGATTTGGGACAAACGCCGCGACCATCCGCCACGATTTATACAAAATTGCCGTTTTGCTCATTTGGCATTGTACAATAGAGCCGCCAAGAAACCAACAAATATCCTTAATTCTTACATGGATACTGGCTACATTGCGCAGCGTTGCCACCCATTTCCATTATCTGAAAGTTTTTTCATGTCGATTTTGCACCACAGTCAGTTTTTTACCACAGTAAATCACTATCAGGATTTACCGAGCGAGCCCTATCCTGAGGTGGCCTTCGCGGGACGCTCGAATGCGGGTAAATCCAGCGCCATCAATGTGCTGTGCAATCAAAAGCGTCTGGCGTTTTCGAGCAACACACCGGGCAGAACCCAGCACATTAACTATTTCACCGTGGGGCGTCGAGGTGAGACCTACGGCTATTTGGTCGATTTGCCTGGCTACGGTTATGCGCAAACACCGCTGTCGGTGAAGGAACATTGGAACCGCCTGCTGTCCAAATATTTGCAGGAACGCGATCAGCTCAAAGGCTTAGTTCTGATGGTGGACATCCGTCGCGGGCTGACGGAATTGGACGTGCAAATGGTACAATGGTTCGTGCCGTTGGCTCGACCGATTCATGTGCTATTGACCAAATGCGACAAATTGACGCGCAACGATGCGAACAAAACGTTGTTTGCCGTGCGCAAACAGTTGCAGGAGTTAGCTGGCGACTGGGGTACGGTGCAACTGTTCTCCTCAACCAACCGAGTGGGACTGGAGCAAGCGGGTGAAATCATTGGACAATGGATCATGCAAGCGCGACCGGAATCCAACACGACCGAATCGGGGCGCACCGAGCCAAACTGACATACAGTCGCATTGATTCAGCCGTTCTTAAAGCACTCTTGAGTTTAGAAAAATCGCCCCAATGTGAAGCACAAACCAAACATCAAATCAATTAAACTCATACCTCACTATACTATCCCTTAGGACAAATCATGGTTCCTCATCTCCGCACCGCTCTGAACGGCCCGCTTTTTGAACTCGAAAAATTGCTCTTGGACGCCACTCCGATGATTGAGCGCTGGTTCCGCCTGGAATGGCAGGAGCACACGCCACCGTTTTACAGCTCGGTGGACGTGCGCAACGCAGGTTTTAAAGCGGCGCCGGTGGACACCAATTTATTCCCGGGCGGCTTTAACAATCTGGCCGAAGAAATGTTCCCGCTGGCCACACAAGCGGCCATGGCGGCGATTGAAAAATACTGTCCCGACGCGAAAAACCTGCTGATCATTCCCGAAAAGCACACACGCAACCAGTTCTACCTGCAAAACGTCGCGCAACTGTCCAAAATCATGCGCCTGACCGGCCTGAATGTGCGCCTTGGCTCGCTTTCACCTGAGATCACCGAGCCAACCACATTGGAATTGGCCAACGGCGACACCCTCACGCTGGAGCCACTGGAGCGCAATGGTCGCCGCCTGACCGTAGGCAACGGCTCGTTCGACCCATGCACGATTTTGCTCAACAACGACCTGTCCAGCGGCCAACCGCTGATCCTCGAAAACATTCGTGAGCAACACCTCCTGCCGCCGTTACACGCAGGCTGGACCGTGCGTCGCAAATCCACGCACTTCACCGCCTACGATGAAGTGGCGAAAAAATTCGGCAAATTCCTCGGCATTGATCCATGGCTGATCAACGCCTACCACACCAGCCTCAAAGGCGTGGATTTCCACGAGCGCGTGGGTGAAGATGAGTTGGCGAGCGCCGTCGAAGCCACATTGAAAAAAATCACCAAAAAATACAAGGAATACGGCATCAAGGACGACCCGTTCGTCAT
>CAZCYS010000084.1:0-5912 GCA_964502825.1 uncultured Hydromonas sp.
CATACACAGCATTACCGAGTAGAATCTGTTCGGCGCGGTGTAGGTCCGATAAAGTCAGTTTTTGCTGACGGATTCTTTTCTCAGGGTTGCGTAATGCTAAAGTGCGCGCCACGCTGGGCAATAGCCCGCTCGCCAGCGGTGGGGTGTACCATGCACCATCCAATTGCAGCAGTATGCAGCTGCGTGCGCCTTCGGTGATTTCACCTCGTTCATTCACGAATACATAATCGAATAGTCCCTCGGCCTTGGCTTGCGCCAGCGCGTGGTTGTAGGCCGCACGCATACTGGTTTTGTGCGCGAGCATGGGGTTGGCGCTGTGCATCGGCTCGGGGTAAACGGCAAACGGTACCGGCGTGGTCCAGGCTTCCAATGGCGCCAACTGCGCGGTAAATGTGCCATCCGAATTTAAGCTGATGCGCAGACGCAGGGCGCTTTCCTTGGGTGAAGTTGCCGCGAGGGCTTGCGCATGCTGCCGTGCCTGCTCCAAACAGGCCGAAAATGCGTCCTCATTCCACACGAAGTTCAATATCTGCGCACTGCGCATCATGCGCTCGCGATGTGCGTTTAAATATTCCTCAGGTACGCGCCATTGTTGCACCCGGGCAGTAACGGGTTCGCGAATCAAGCGCATGGTTTCGATCAGCTCAAAGGGTGCGGTGTGGCGGGCAAGGAATTGGGCTTTGAGCGCGCATTCCTGCCACTCCGCCTCTGCCTCCGAGTCGTAGGTAATGCCTGCACCGACCGAACATTGGATTGGCCAGCGCGCTATGCCATACGGCTCGATGATCGGTGTGGCGCGGGTTTCCAACGTGCGAATCGCGACATTCATACGCATTTGCAACAGGCTTGGTTCGTTGGCATCGCGCTGAATGTAGCCGATGGCGCCACAGTACGCACCGCGCGCGTAGGGTTCAATGCCTTGGATGATGCGCAGCGTTTCGTGCTTGGGCGCACCGGTGATGGAGCCGCAAGGGAACAGCGCGTCGAATAGCGCCAGAAGCGACGGCTGTGCGCGCAATTCGGCCTGAACGGTCGAAGTCATTTGCAAAATCGAGCCGTAGGATTGAACGTGGAATCGTTCGGGCACGTGTACGGCGCGGGTTTGCGGCAGACGCGCGACGTCGTTGCGCAGCAGGTCGAGAATCATCAGGTTTTCGGCGCGGTTTTTCTCGTCATTGGCCAATGCGTCGGCGATGCGCGCGGTTTCTTCGGGCGTTGCGCCCAGAGGCGCGGTGCCTTTCATCGGGCGGGTGCGCAGTTGCAATCCGTCCAGCTCAAAGAATAGTTCGGGCGAAAAAGACAGCAAGCTGTTTTCAGGGAGCAGCAGCAGTCCGGCATAGGGCACATTCACCGCGCGCACCAGTTGCGCAAACGTGGCGAACAGGACGCTATCGTTGTTGTTCGGGTGCGCCGCAGAGCTTTCGTCATTTGGAACAAAGGCGCGCAGTTGTGCGCGATACGGGAAGGTGAGGTTGACTTGGTAGGTCTGTCCGGCGGCGATGCGCTCGCGTATTTCGGCAATATTGGCGTGAAATTGCGCCGCAGAAATTGCCGCTGTCGGTGTGGACAGATGCGTTTGGGTGTGCGGATTGGCCTGCGCATCCAGCCACGCCAAAGCCGCATTTTTATCCAATAAGCGCAGCGAACGGAATGCAACCGCCTGCAATATCGGTGTGCGCGGTAGCTCCTCGTCCACTTGTGGTTTGATGATTTCGGGTAAATGCGTGGCGCTGGAGAATGCGCGGTAGGCCTCAAATGATAGGCTCAATATGATGAATGCGCCGTCATGCGCCGCTTGCTCGATGTCGTGGAGGGCGCGGTGAATATCGGCGGCAGCACTGTCTGCTGGACATAGCCACACACGCTCGGCCTGCTCGTACAGGCGGCAGCGGGCGTCGGTCTCGTTGGAGTCGAACAGCAGGGCGCTCAGCGCGGACGGCGGGCGAGTCGAAAGGTGCGGAAGCGGTTGAATATCGGACATGGCGATATTGTGACGAAGCGGCACAAAAAAAGCCACCTTGCAGTGGCTTTTTTTGAGTGGTCAGCCTCAGAATAAAGGCGGCTTGCCGCTGGAGCCGGATGGGAGGCGCACACCTGCATCGTTGGATGCATTGTTTGTATCCACATGAGGGCGCGTATTGAACGGTGTATTGGGGCGCTCATCCTTCGGCTCGGTTGGATCGGTGTCCGTTGATGAGTCTGCCGCGGCTTGGGTGGATTCGGCGGACTCAGCAGATTCGGCCAAGTTGGCAGAGCCTGCCGCGCCAACCAATACGGGCGTTGGCGATACAGCCGGTGAGGATTCGGTATTCGAATCTTGTGGTTGCGCCGCCGGTGTATTGGCATCGCTGTTGCCCGCGCCTGACTCGGCGTGTTTTGGCGGACGCGGCGGCAGGCCGGCCATGATGTCCTGTACCTGCTCACGATCAATGGTTTCCCATTCCATCAGAGCACTGGTCATGGCTTCTACCTTATCGCGATTCTCTTCGAGCAGGCGTCTGGCCAAGGCGTATTGTTCGTCCAAAATACGGCGAATTTCGGCATCGACACGTTGCTGAGTGTCTTCGGACACCGCGCGGTTGAAACTCATACCGCCCGGACCGTTTTCGTTGTCCACGTACACCATCGGCCCCAGCGCATCGGTCATGCCGAAGCGGGCGACCATGTCGCGTGCCAAGGCGGTGGCGCGTTCAAAGTCATTCGATGCGCCGGTGCTGCGCGCGTTTAGGAAAACTTCTTCCGCGGCGCGTCCGCCAAACAGGATGGTGATTTCGTCGAGAATATTGTGCGCGTATTTGGAGTATTTGTCGTACTCCGGCAATTGCCATGTCACGCCCAGCGCCCAACCGCGTGGCATGATGGTGACTTTGTGTACCGGATCGGCGTTAGGCAATAGTTCAGCGACCACGGCATGGCCGGATTCGTGATAGGCGGTGGCACGACGCTCTTCCTCACGCATGACGGTGGAGCGGCGCTCCGGCCCCATGAAGATTTTGTCTTTGGCGTCTTCAAAATCCTTCATTTCGACCAAACGCTTGTTGCGACGGGCGGCAAACAGCGCGGCCTCGTTGACCAAGTTGGCCAAATCCGCGCCAGAAAAGCCCGGTGTACCGCGTGCGATCACCGAGGCGTCAACGTCTTTGGCGACCGGTACTTTGCGCATGTGTACGTTCAAAATTTGCTCGCGGCCACGAATGTCCGGCAGGCCGACGTAGACTTGGCGGTCAAAACGACCCGGACGCAGCAAGGCTTTGTCCAGTACATCGGCGCGGTTGGTCGCAGCGATCACGATCACGCCGGAGTTGCCTTCAAAGCCGTCCATTTCCACCAACATTTGGTTCAATGTCTGTTCGCGTTCGTCATTACCACCGCCCGTGCCTGAGCCGCGATGGCGACCGACCGCGTCAATCTCATCGACGAACACGATACATGGCGCGTGTTTTTTGGCTTGGTCAAACATGTCGCGCACGCGCGATGCGCCCACGCCGACAAACATTTCGACGAAATCCGAGCCGGATACGCTGAAGAATGGCACGCGCGCTTCGCCCGCAATCGCTTTGGCGAGCAGCGTTTTACCTGTACCCGGCGGCCCGACCAGCAGGATGCCGTGTGGAATGTTGCCACCGAGCTTTTGGAATTTTTGCGGGTCTTTGAGGAAGTCGACAATTTCTTTCACTTCCTCTTTGGCCTCGTCACAGCCGGCAACGTCATTAAAATTGACGCTCTTCGCGCTGTCGTCTTGCAAGCGCGCTTTCGATTTGCCGACCGACATCACGCCGCTTTTACCGCCGTTCATCTGACGCATCATGAAGAACCACAGCCCAACCAGCAATAAAATTGGCAAGAGAGAGAACAACAGGTTTTGCCAGAAGCTTGTGCCTTCGACTTGGCGACCGGTCACTTTGACATTGTTGCTCAGCAGTGTGCCCACCAGCGCATCGTCGCTCGGCGCGACCAAGGTGAATTTCGCGCCTTCGTTTGGTGTGGCGGTCAGCTCATTGCCCTTAATTTCCACTTCTTTGATTTCGTGGGCTTTGACTTTGGTCATGAATTCACTATAGCTCACCTCGGGCATTTTGCCTTTGTTTGACTGCTCCACCTGACCAAAGGTGTACCACACCAGCATCAAACCCAGTGCCCAAAATAGCCAGCGCGTCCAAGCGTTGTTCTTCAAATTCTTACTCCTAAGCGATCAACTTCATCGCAGATATTATTTTTTAATCATCAATACAATGTAATAGCGAAGCATTGTAAGGCAAAATTCACATTCAATCATGCAGAAAAATCGACCTCTCGGTTTACCGCATCGCCGTTGTTACCTCTGTTACCCTTTCAATCCGCGCCCCAAAACATAGGTCTCCGCCGATTTGTCGCGCGAGGCCTTTGGCTTGCGGATGTGTACCTGTTTAAACATCGCGCGGAACTGCTTCACAATCGAGTCAAACGCGCCGCCGTGAAAGGTTTTAATCAGCAGCGCGCCATTCGGTTGCAAATGATTTTGCGCGAAATCCAAGGCCAGCTCCGAAATATGCTCAATGCGTGCCGCATCCACCGAAGCGATACCCGATAGATTGGGTGCCATGTCCGATAAAACAAGGTCTACGCGCGCATCGCCGACTAAATTTTGCAATTGCGTCAGTACCTCATCCTCACGAAAATCGCCGAGAATAAAGTCCACACCGGCAATCGGCTCCATTTCCAACAAATCCAGCGCAATGATGCGGCCATTCATCTGTCCCTGATGCGCCAGCTTTTCACGCACCACCTGCGACCAACTTCCGGGTGTGGAGCCTAAATCCACCACCACCATGCCGCTTTTAATCAAGTGATATTCATCATCGATTTCCTTGAGCTTATACGCCGCGCGCGCGCGATAACCATCCTTTTGTGCCATTTTCACATAAGGATCATTGATGTGGGCGTGTACCCAAGAGGGATTCGATTTATTTTTCTTCATAAAACCATGCGTTAGAGAAATTAGGGAAAATCATGAGCGGGTTGCAATTGCGCCATTTGTGCGACTTTGGCGATAAAAAACCGCCTAAACGGCGCAAATTCAGCGATAATGTTACCCGACGCGCCGCGTAGCACCTGCTGCGGCGTATTCGTATTTGCTTTAAGCGCTTGTGTTCACGACAATAACAATCACACAAACCGCACGCAACATCCATATATCGACATCGGAAGTAACCATGAGTATTTTAACCTTATCTTCAGCGCAGCGTTCGGCTTTACGCGCGCAAGCACACGAACTATCACCGTTGGTCATGATAGGTGACGCCGGATTGACCGAATCGGTCATGACTGAAATCGAGCGTACGCTGAATGCGCACACGCTCATCAAAATTCGCGTCTTCTCCGACGACAAAGAAACCCGCACCGCCTATGCGCAAGCCATTTGCGAAAAATTGAACTGCGCGCTGGTACAACACATCGGCAAACTGCTGGTGATCTACCGCCCCGAAAGCAGCGCGGCGAAAAAAACCACTTTGGCACAAAGTTTGGCCGGAGAAACCGGAACCAAGACCAAAGGCGCGGGCGTGCGTCGCGTCACCATCGTCAAACAAGAGGTTCCCCATCAGCGTCCGCGTGCCAAACAGGTTCTGGTCAAAGGCAACGAGCGCGTCACGCAAGGCGGCAATGTCAAACGCGCTAAGAAAAAAACCGTGAGTGCGAAAAAACGCATGGCTTAAGTGCGATTTAATTGCTTTTGAATAAAAATAGCGCATTGGAAAACAAAACCAATAAAAACAAAAACTTATCATACGCGTGGCAAAATCATCCCGATTACGCATGAGTTTTTTGTAAAAAATACACATCAAATTTAAAAATATGCTTGACAGAGTTTGGAATCAATCCTATAATTTCAATCTCTTGTAGCGCGGGAATAGCTCAGTTGGTAGAGCGCAACC